>NZ_JBHXTJ010000031.1:18958-81534 GCF_042677525.1 Streptomyces sp. NPDC127114 | reverse complement strand
GTTACCCCCCCCGCCTCTATCCAAAAGCAAAACCTACCCTCACCGGGCGGGGCGGGGCCCCAAACCCCCCCAAACCGACCGGGGCCCCCCGATCACAAGGATCCGCGCCCCACTGTCGTAGGAAGCTACTTACTGATCGCGGTACATCTCGGCCACGAGGAACGCCAGGTCCAGCGACTGGCTGCGGTTGAGCCGCGGGTCGCAGGCCGTCTCGTAGCGCTGGTGCAGGTCGTCGACGAAGATCTCGTCGCCGCCGCCCACGCACTCCGTGACGTCGTCACCGGTGAGCTCGACATGGATGCCGCCCGGGTGGGTGCCCAGCTCCTTGTGGACCTCGAAGAAGCCCTTGACCTCGTCGAGCACGTCGTCGAAGCGGCGGGTCTTGTGGCCGGAGGCCGCCTCGAAGGTGTTGCCGTGCATCGGGTCGGTCACCCAGGCGACCGTCGCGCCCGAGGCGGTGACCTTCTCCACCAGCTCGGGGAGCTTGTCGCGGACCTTGTCGGCGCCCATGCGGACGATGAAGGTCAGCCGGCCCGGCTCGCGGTCCGGGTCGAGGCGGTCGATGTAGGTCAGCGCCTCTTCCGGAGTGGTCGTCGGGCCCAGCTTGATGCCGATCGGGTTCGCGATCTGCGAGGCGAACTCGATGTGGGCGTGGTCGAGCTGGCGGGTGCGCTCACCGATCCAGACCATGTGGCCGGAGGTGTCGTACAGCTTGCCGGTGCGCGAGTCGGTACGCGTCAGCGCGCCCTCGTAGTCGAGAAGCAGCGCCTCGTGCGAGGCGTAGAACTCCACCGCGCGGAACTCGGCCGGGTCGGTGCCACAGGCCTTCATGAAGTTCAGCGCGTTGTCGATCTCGCGCGCCAGCTGCTCGTAGCGCTGGCCCGACGGGGAGGACTTCACGAAGTCCTGGTTCCAGGCGTGCACCTGGCGCAGGTCGGCGTAGCCACCCGTGGTGAAGGCGCGCACCAGGTTGAGCGTGGAGGCGGAGGCGTTGTACATCCGCTTCAGGCGCTCGGGGTCCGGGACGCGAGCGGCCTCGGTGAAGTCGAAGCCGTTGACGGAGTCGCCCCGGTAGGTCGGGAGCGTCACGCCGTCGCGGGTCTCGGTGGGCTTCGAGCGCGGCTTGGAGTACTGCCCGGCGATGCGGCCGACCTTGACGACGGGCACGGAGGCCGCGTACGTGAGGACGGCGCTCATCTGGAGCAGGGTCTTGAGCTTGGCCCGGATGTGGTCGGCGGACACGGCGTCGAAGGCCTCGGCGCAGTCGCCGCCCTGAAGGAGGAACGCCTCGCCACGGGCGACGGCTCCCATCCGGGCGCGCAGCTGGTCGCACTCGCCGGCGAAGACGAGCGGAGGATACGACTCGAGGTCCGCGATCACATCGCGCAGAGCCTCGGCATCGGGGTACTCGGGCTGCTGCGCCGCGGGCAGGTCTCGCCAGGTCGCCTTGGCGACGGCGTGGGTATCAGCGTTCACGGTCACGCGACAACAGTACGGGGTCTTCGCCCCGTCTCGTCCCTCTGCCCAGCTGCTGAGACACGGACCCGCCATCCGGACACGCGCGCGACACCTTCCGTGAGTCCGCGCGTTGAACAGCGCTGTTAGTTTCCGGCCCTTCCCAACAACTGCACCGAGGGGTGGGTGTGATCCACAGACACCGCAAGAGACACCGCCAGGACCGCGGGAGGAAGCGACTGCTGTACGGCACGCTGGCGGGCGTCGTCGTCGGCGCCACGATCGGCACCCTCGCGGTCGCCTCCCCGGGCGCCCTCGGCGGCGACGACGGCAGGAACGCCGCCGAACCCTCGCTCCGCTCGGCCTTCGCCGACGCGGCCCGCGAGTTCGACGTGCCGCAGAGCGTGCTGATGGCGGTCTCGTACCGGCAGACCCGCTGGGAGTCGCACGACGGCGAGCCCAGCACGACCGGCGCGTACAACGTCATGGGGCTGACCGACGTCGACCCCGACGACATCGAGGCGGAGGACCACGAGGAGCGCCTCGCGCACCTCAACGAGAGCGGCCGCCCGGAGATCGAGAAGACCTTCGACCCGGCCAAGGTGCTGGCCGCCCTGCCGAAGCGGGCCGTCGACACCGGTGATCCGCGGCTGCACACCGCCGACGCGGCCGCCGCGCTCATCGACGGTTCGGCCGAGTCCGTGAAGGACGACCCGGCCCAGAGCATCCGGGCCGGCGCGGCGCTGCTCGCGGAGTACCAGCGCCAGGCCGGCGGCGGCGACGAGCTGCCGGACGCGCCCGGAGCCTGGTACCCGGCCATCGCGCGCTACAGCCAGTCGCCCGACCGCAAGGGCGCCGAGCTCTTCGCGCGGCGCGTCTTCGAGTCGATCAGGACCGGCGAGCGCGAGACGACCTCGGACGGCGAGCAGCTCGTCCTGCCCGCCGACCCCTCGGTGCAGCCCGTCAGGCCCTCCCGGATGCCGCTCGCCGTCACCTCCGCGAGCACCACGCAGGTCCCGACGCCCGAGTGCCCCTCCGGCCTGACCTGCAACTTCGTGCCCTCGCGCACGGCCTCCGACGGCACCACCCGCAACTACACGCTCGCCGACCGCCCGAACCAGGGCGTCGGCATCCGCCAGATCGTGATCCACGACACCGAGGGCGGCTACGACGGCTCGCTCGCCACGCTCACCAACCCGGACGTCAAGGCGAGCGCCCACTACCTGGTCCGCGCCTCCGACGGCCTGGTCACCCAGATGGTGGAGAACCGCAACCTGGCGTGGCACGCGGGCAACTGGACGCTCAACATGCACTCCATCGGCGTGGAGCACGAGGGCTACGCCATCAAGGCGGGCAGCTGGTACACCGAGTCGCAGTACGCGTCGACCGCCGCCCTGGTGAAGTTCCTGGCCGGGAAGTACGGCGTCCCGCTGGACCGCGAGCACGTCATCGGGCACGACGAGGTGCCGATGCAGCTCGACGGCTACAGCAGCAGGACCCACTGGGACGCGGGCCCGTACTGGGACTGGAACCACTTCATGGCTCTGATGGGCGCGCCCACGGGCGCGGGCGGCGCGGGCGGGCTGCTCGCGGCCGGCCAGGTGGTCCGGGTCGTCCCGCCGTTCACCACGGCCAACCAGCCGCCGCTGACGTACAACGGGAGCGCGGTCCCGGCCCGGCCGAGCAACTTCGGCTACCTGTACTCCGGCCCGTCGACCGGCTCGGCGCCGCTCACCGACCCGTACTTCTCCTCGCTCTGGACGGAGGGGTCGAACTGGGGGAACAAGGTCCGCGCGGGCGCCACCTACGTGGTCGCCGACCGGACCACCGACTGGACGGCCGTCTGGTACGCCGGGAAGAAGGCCTGGTTCCACAACCCGGGCGGGCAGTACACCGTGCCGGTGACGTCCGCGCCGACCCGGGTGAGGGCCAGGGCCGGGGTGACGGTCCGGGTCTACGGCCGCTCCTATCCCGAGACCGCCGCCTACACGGCCGCGGGCCTGCAGGCGCCGACGGACGACCCGGACCACCTGTCCAAGTACACCCTCACGGGTGAGTACGCGAAGGCCGGCGCCGAGGTGAAGGGCGACGACTGGTTCGGCTCCGCCCAGAAGAACGTCGTCGGCACCGTCACGTACGTCCCGATCCACTACAACCACCGTCTCGCGTGGGTGCGGGCCGACCAGGTGGAGCAGGTGCCGGGCGTCGCGCCGGACCCCGGCACCACCCGGCACGACGTGCTCGCCCGTGACGCCTCCGGCGTGCTCTGGCAGTACCAGGGCAGCGGCGACCCGGCGAACCCGTTCCTCACCCGCTACCGGATCGGCCCGGGCTGGAACGCGTACGACCTGATCAGCGCGACGACCGCGTTGCGGGCCGACGGCACCGGGGACCTGGTCGCCCGCGACGGCTCCGGCTACCTCTGGTACTACCGGGGCACGGGCAACCCGTCGGCGCCGTTCGCGGCCCGGCTCAAGGTGGGCACCGGGTGGGGCATCTACAACCGGATCTCCGGCGCGCGGGACGTCACCGGCGACGGCAAGGCCGACCTGATCGCCCGCGACGGTTCCGGCTACCTGTGGCTGTACAAGGGCACCGGCACCCCGTCGGCGCCGTTCGCCACCCGGGTGAGGATCGGCGGCGGCTGGAACCTGTACGACCGGCTGGTCCCGACCGGCGACATCACCGCCGACGGCAGGGCCGACCTGGTCGCCCGCGACGGCTCCGGCTACCTGTGGCTGTACAAGGGCACCGGCAGCCTCACCGCCCCGTACGCCACCCGCGTGAAGATCGGGGGCGGCTGGAACGCCTACGACCGGCTGCTCGCCGTCGGCGACGTCACCGGTGACGGCAGGGCCGACCTCGTCGCCCGCGACACCTCCGGCTACCTGTGGCTGTACCGGGCCACCGGCAGCCTCACCGCCCCGTACGCCACCCGCGTGAAGATCGGCGGCGGCTGGAACGTCTACAACCTCCTGATCTGACCCGACCGTGGGTTAGAGTGCGGGCATGTTCGCGCAGACGACCCAGAACTGGTGGTGGACCGCTCATCCGGCGGCCCACTGACTGCGCGTACACCGAACTCACGCGAAGGCCGCCCGAGGGGCGGCCTTCGTCGTATCCACAGGCCGTTCCTCCCCGAATCCCGCCCCAGGCTCCGGAAGCCCGGAAGGAACACGCTCATGGACCTCTCCCGTCTCCTCGACGACTCCGCCCCTCCCTTCGCCCTGCTGCGCCGCCGCACCCCCGGCCGCGACCACGACACCGTCGAGGTGCTGACCGGCCCGGTGCACCAGGCCGGGCGGCTGGCCGAGCTGCCCGTGCGCGACCTGCCCACGCTGGCCCTGGTGCCGTTCCGGCAGATCCGCGAGCGCGGCTTCGACGTCCGCGACGACGGCACCCCGCTCTCGGTCCTGGTCGCCGAGGAGGCGTACGAGCTGCCGCTCGCCGACGCCCTCGCACAGCTCCCCGCCCACGACGTCCGGGTGGAGGGCGGCGGCTTCGACGTCTCCGACGAGGAGTACGGGCGGATCGTGCGGCGCGTGATCGACGAGGAGATCGGGCGCGGCGAGGGCGCCAACTTCGTCATCCGGCGCACCTTCACCGGCGAGGTCCCCGGCTTCGGGCGGGCCGACGCGCTCGCCCTGTTCCGGCGGCTGCTCACCGGCGAGCGGGGCGCGTACTGGACCTTCGTCGTCCACACGGGCGACCGCACGCTGGTCGGCGCGAGCCCGGAGGTGCACGTGCGGATGTCGGGCGGCACGGTCGTGATGAACCCGATCAGCGGCACCTACCGCTACCCGGCCGGCGCCGCGCCGACCCCCGACGACCTGCTCGCGTTCCTGGCCGACCGCAAGGAGACCGAGGAGCTGTCGATGGTCGTCGACGAGGAGCTCAAGATGATGTGCACGGTCGGCGACCGGGGCGGGGTGGTGATCGGGCCGCGGCTGAAGGAGATGGCGCATCTCGCGCACACGGAGTACGAGCTGCGGGGCCGCTCCTCGCTCGACGTGCGCGAGGTGCTGCGCGAGACGATGTTCGCCGCGACCGTGACCGGCTCGCCGCTGCAGAACGCCTGCCGGGTCATCGAGCGCCACGAGGTCGGAGGCCGCGGTTACTACGCGGGCGCGCTGGCACTGCTCGGCACCGACGAGAACGGGGCGCAGACCCTGGACTCGCCCATCCTCATCAGGACCGCCGACATCGCGGCGGACGGGACGCTGCGGGTGCCCGTCGGCGCGACGCTGGTGCGGCACTCCGACCCGGCGGGCGAGGTGGCCGAGACCCACGCCAAGGCCGCGGGCGTGCTGGCGGCCCTGGGGGTACGGGAGGGCCGGCCGCGTGACGAGGGCGCGGTGCCGCCGCGGCTCGCCGACGACCCGCGGGTGCGGGCGGCGCTCGACGCGCGGCGGGCGGACCTGGCGCCGTTCTGGCTTCGGATGCAGGTGCGTTCGGCGGAGCTGTCCGGGCACGCCCTGGTGATCGACGCGGAGGACACCTTCACCGCGATGCTGGCGCACCTGCTGCGCTCCTCGGGCCTGGAGGTGTCGGTGCTGCGCTACGACGAGCCAGGCCTTCGCGAGCTGGCGCTCGGGCACGAGGGCCCGGTGGTCCTCGGTCCCGGCCCCGGCGACCCGCAGGACGCGGCCGATCCGAAGATGCGTTTCCTGCGCGGGCTGACGGCGGAACTGCTGCGCGGCCACCGGCACGGGGTGCTCGGCGTGTGCCTGGGTCACGAGCTGATCGCGGCCGAGCTGGGCCTGGAGATCGTCCGCAAGCGGACCCCGTTCCAGGGCGCGCAGGTGCGGATCGACCTGTTCGGGCAGGAGCGGACGGTCGGCTTCTACAACAGCTTCACGGCGCGCTGCGACGAGCGGACGGCGACCGAACTGGCCCTGCACCGCATCGAGGTGAGCCGGGATGCGGCGACGGACGAGGTGCACGCGCTGCGCGCCCCCTCGTTCGCCGGCGTGCAGTTCCACCCGGAGTCGGTCCTGACGACGGAGGGGGCGGCGGTGACCGCCTCGCTGCTCGCGGGCGTTCTGGTCTGAACGGCGCGGACCCGGCCCTGATCCGAAAGAAACGGCCTAGGCCCTCGGTACCAGGACGTTCGCGTCGCGCCTGTCCGCGAGGTGGTTGCGGACGTTCTGGACCGTGGTGTCGATGATCTGGCCGACCGCGTCGGCCGTGTAGTACGCCTGGTGGGAGGTGACCACGACGTTCGGGAAGGTCACCAGGCGGGCGAGGGTGTCGTCCTCGATGCCGGCCAGGGACTTGTCGAGGAAGAAGAGACCGGCCTCGGCCTCGTACACGTCGAGGCCGACGCCGGTGAAGCGGCCGGCGCGCAGTTCGCGCACCAGGGCGTCGGTGTCGACGAGGCCGCCGCGGCTGGAGTTGACCAGGATCGCGTCGTCCTTCATGGCGGCCAGGGCGGCCGCGTCGATGAGGTGGTGGGTGGCCGGGAGCAGCGGCACGTGGAGGCTGATCAGGTCGGCCTCGGCGAGGAGCGTCTCCTTGTCGACGTACTTCATGCCGAGTTCGAGGCAGGCGGGGTTCTGGGCGACGTCCCAGCCGAGCAGGTTCATGCCGAAGCCGTGGGCGATCCGGGTGAAGGCCTCGCCGATCCTGCCGGTGCCGAGGACGCCGACGGTACGGCCGCGCAGGTCGCGGCCCATGAGCCCGTCGAGCCGGAAGTCGAAGTCGCGGGTCCGGTTGGAGGCACGGACGATCCGCCGGTTGACGGCCATGGCGAGGGTCCACGCGAACTCGGCGACGGAGTACGGCGAGTAGGACGAGACGCGGGCGACAGTGAGGCCGAGCCGCTCGGCCACGTCGAGGTCGATGTTGTTGAAGCCGGTGGAGCGCTGGGCGATCATCCGGGTCCCGCCGGCCGCCAGGCTCTGCAGCACCCGGTGGTCGAGGCTGCAGTTGACGCTCGTGGAGACGACCTCGTGGCCGGCGGCGATGGGCGCCGTGTCCTCGGTGAGGAAGACGTCCAGGCACCGGACGTCGTGGTGTTCCTCGAAGGCCTTCTCGATCAGCGGCTTCTCGTCCCTCTGTACGCCGAACGCCAGGATCTCCACGGGCCCCTCCGAAGACGTGCCGGAATTTTGCGGGTACGGGGCGAATATACGGTCTCGGGCCGGGCCCGGCCCGGGCAGGGCGGCTCAGCCGAAGAAGACGCCCGCCTCCGCGTACAGCGCCGGGTCGACCGTCTTCAGCCGGGCCATGGCGGCGGACAGCGGGACGCGGACCACCTCGGTGCCGCGCAGCGCGACCATCGTGCCGTGCTCTCCGTCCCGTACGGCGTCCACGGCGTGCAGTCCGAAGCGGGTGGCGAGCCAGCGGTCGAAGGCGCTGGGGCTGCCGCCGCGCTGGACGTGGCCGAGGACGGTGGTGCGGGCCTCCTTGCCGGTGCGCCGCTCGATCTCGGCGGCCAGCCACTCCCCCACCGGTCCGGTGACGGGTCCGCCCGCGCGGGGCCTGGCGCCCTCGGCGACGACGAGGATCGGGGCGTAGGTGGCCTGGAAGCGGGAGGCGACCCAGGCGAGGACCTGGTCGAGGTCGAAGCGCTGCTCGGGCACGAGGATGACGTTGGCGCCGCCCGCGAGTCCGGCGTGCAGGGCGATCCAGCCGGTGTGCCGGCCCATGACCTCGACGACGAGGACCCGGCGGTGCGAGTCGGCGGTGGTGTGCAGCCGGTCGATGGCCTCGGTGGCGATGCCGACGGCGGTGTCGAAGCCGAAGGTCCAGTCGGTGGCCGAGAGGTCGTTGTCGATGGTCTTGGGGACGCCCACGACGGGCAGCCCGTGCTCGGCGTGCAGCCGGGCGGCGATGCCGAGGGTGCCGCGGCCGCCGATGGCGACCAGCGCGTCGGTGCGGTGCTTGGCCAGGTTCTCCCGGACCCGCCGGACGCCGTCGGGGACGGCGAACGGGTCGGTGCGGGAGGAGCCGAGCACGGTGCCGCCGCGCGGCAGGATGCCGCGGACGGCCCGTACGTCGAGGGTCTCGGTGTCACCCTCGACGACCCCGCGCCAGCCGTCGCGGAAACCGGTGAAGCTCCAGTCGTACTCCTGGACGCCCTTGCGGACCACCGCGCGGATCACCGCGTTGAGTCCGGGACAGTCGCCTCCGCCGGTCAGCACACCGACGCGCATGGGCCGCACTCCTTCGCCGTACGTGGGGGATGCGGCCCACGCTAGTGGTGACGCGGGTCACACCGACACGGCGAAGAGGGTGAACCTTGCGGGCGGACCGGTCGCCCCGGATCAGGCGTCGTCGAGGCCGCGCTCGATGGCGTAGCGGACGAGCTCGACCCGGTTGTGCAGCTGGAGCTTGCCGAGGGTGTTCTGGACGTGGTTCTGCACCGTGCGGTGCGAGATGACCAGGCGTTCGGCGATCTGCTTGTAGCTCAGGCCCTTGGCGACCAGGCGCAGCACCTCGGTCTCGCGGTCGGTGAGCTGCGGGGCCTTCGGTTCGTCGGCGCCGGGCGCCGGGCCGGGCTCGGAGGCGAGCCGCCGGTACTCGCCGAGGACCAGGCCGGCCAGGCCTGGGGTGAAGACGGGGTCGCCGACGGCGGTGCGGCGCACCGCGTCGATGAGCTCCTCGGTGCTGGCCGACTTCAGCAGATAGCCGGTGGCGCCGGACTTGACGGCCTCCAGGACGTCGGCGTGCTCGCCGCTCGCGGAGAGCACCAGGACCCGCAGCCGCGGGTTGGCGCCGACCAGCTCCTTGCAGACCTGGACGCCGGGCTTGAGCGGCAGGTTCAGGTCGAGGACCAGGACGTCCGGGTCCGCCGCGGCGGCGCGGCGCACCGCCTGCTCGCCGTCGCCGGCGGTGGCGACGACGTCGAGGCCCGCCTCGCCGAGGTCGCGGGCGACCGCGTCCCGCCACATGGGGTGGTCGTCGACCACCATGACCCTGATCGGCCGCTGCGGCTGCTCGTTCTGCTCGCTCACTTCGCTCCTGCCTTCCCCCGCCGTTCCCGCGGCGCGCGCGGGACCTTCAGTTCCACTTCGGTGCCCTGTCCGGGGACCGAGATCAGCTCGGCGGTGCCGCCGAGGTCACGCAGTCTGCCCCGGATGGACAGGGCGACGCCCATCCGGCCCTCCCCCTCGGCCTGCGCGAGCCGGCCGTCGGGGATGCCGGGCCCGTCGTCCCGGACGGTCACTATCACCTCGTCGCCCCAGTCCTCGACGAGGATCCAGGCGCGCGCGCCGTCTCCCGCGTGCACCCGCACGTTGTCGAGGGCGGCGCCGACGGCGGCGGCCAGTTCGCGTGCGGCCGGGGCGGGCAGGACGACGGGCGCGCCCGGGTCGGCGAGGGTGACCCGGGCCCCGGCGCGCGGCGCGAGCAGGGTCCGCAGGTCGATCTCGGCGCCGGGTTCGTCCTCGGCGTCCGGGACCTCCACGATCCGGACGACGGCGCCCTCGGACTCGTCCTCGGAGACGTGCGAGGTACGGGTGAGACCGCCGGCGACCAGGGTGCGCAGGGCGACCTCCTGTTCGCCGGCCATCCTGCCGAGTTCGGCCGCCTCGCCGCCGAGGGCGGTGCCGCGCCGCTGCACCATGGCGAGGACCTGGAGCACGCTGTCGTGGATGTCGCGGGCGAGCCGCTCGCGTTCGCGGGTGGCGGCCTCGATCTCCAGGGCCCGGGCGAGGGTGCGTTCGGAGGCGCGGGCGACCTCGACGACGTAGCCGATGGCGATGGAGGCGACCCAGACGAGGAGCACGTTGTGGAAGGTGTCCCGGCCGGGGTGGCCGCGCTCGATGATGTTGGCCACGGCGATGAGGGTGGAGGCGAGGCCGGCCCAGCGCCAGCCACCCCTGAGGGCCCAGGTCAGGGCGGTGCCGGCGGTCCAGATCGTCGGCAGGGTGGGGTGGTCGGTCGACTGGGCGTGGGTGTCCGCGAGCGGGGTGAGGAGGATGCCGGTGAGCGCGACCGTCAGGTCGGCGACCAGGAAGCGCTTGGTGCAGCCGACGGCGTTCGCCACCTTGGGGAGGGTGGCGAGGGTCCACACGCACAGGACGGCGAGGAAGGCGACGGCGATCCAGGGCCGTTCGTACCGCTCGCGTCCGAAGACGAAGACCAGCACCGCGTAGACCATGGTGCCCACGCGGTAGCCGGTGACCGCACGCCACAGCGGCTGCTCGACCGACATGCGCACGACACGTTCACGTCTGGCCATGTTCCCCACCCCCACCGCGCCCCGCCCAGGGGTCAGGCGCCGGACTCTTCCCGTGCCGCGATCTCGGCCTTGACGGCCTCCTTGGCGGCCTTCTCGGCCTCCGCGATCTGCCGCTTGGCGGCCGTCGCGTAGATGTCCACGTACTCCTGACCGGACAGCTTCATGATCTCGTACATGACCTCGTCGGTCACCGAGCGCAGGATGAAGCGGTCGCCCTCCATGCCGCGGTAGCGGCTGAAGTCGAGCGGCTTGCCGATCCGGATGCCCGGGCGCATCAGCTTGGGCACGACCTTGCCGGGCGGCTGGATCTTCTCGGTGTCGATCATCGCGACGGGGATCACCGGCGCGCCGGTGGCGAGCGCCACGCGCGCCAGACCGCCGGGCTTGCCGCGGTAGAGCCGGCCGTCGGGCGAGCGGGTGCCCTCGGGGTAGATCCCGAACAGGCCGCCCTTCTCGATGACCTCGATGCCGGCCTTGATCGCCGCCTCGCCGGCGCCGCGCGCGCCGGAGCGGTCGACCGGGAGCTGGCCGACGCCCTTGAAGAAGGCGGCGGTCAGCCGGCCCTTCACGCCGGGCGTGGTGAAGTACTCGGCCTTGGCGATGAAGGTCACCTTGCGGTCGAGGACGGCCGGCAGGAAGAAGGAGTCCGAGAAGGAGAGGTGGTTGCTCGCGAGGATCGCCGGTCCCTCGGCGGGAACGTTCTCGAGGCCCTCCACCCAGGGCCTGAAGGCGAGCTTCAGGGACCCTCCGAGGGAGAACTTCATTGCGCCGTAGATCAACTCGCCATGCCTTCCGTGTGCCGTCACGACGACCTTATCCCGTACCGGCCCGGCCTGATCGCCGCAGGCACCGCGGCTCGGGCCGGTACGCCGCTTCCCGGGGTGCGAACGGCCCTGGTCGGTGTCGGTCCGGTCGCGTACGGTGAAAGCCTTCCCCTTACCGAAGCCGCTTCGGCCGCCCGCGAGAGCGGGGCCCGGAGTCGAACCCGACAGGAGACCCCGTGCCGGTCCTTCCTGGAGCCGAGCCGTACCGCCACGAGGGCGGAGAGGTCGGCGTCCTTCTCTGTCACGGATTCACCGGTTCCCCGCAGTCGATGCGCCCCTGGGCCGAGTACCTGGCCGGGCGCGGACTGACGGTGTCGCTGCCGCTGCTGCCCGGGCACGGCACCCGCTGGCAGGACATGCAGCTCACCACCTGGCACGACTGGTACGCGGAGGTGGACCGCGAGCTGCGGGAGCTGACCGCGCGCTGCGAGCGGGTCTTCGTCATGGGCCTGTCGATGGGCGGCGCCCTCACGCTGCGGCTCGCGGCGCGGCACGGCGACGCGATCAGCGGCATCGTGCTCGTCAACCCGGGCAACAAGGTGCACGGCCTGGCGGCGTACGCGCTGCCGGTCATCCGCCACTTCGTGCCGTCCACCAAGGGCATCGCCAGCGACATCGCGAAGGCCGGCGTGGACGAGGTCGGCTACGACCGGGTGCCGCTGCACGCGGCGCACTCGCTGCGGCGCTTCTTCCGGGTCGTGGACGGTGAGCTGCCGCAGGTCACGCAGCCGATGGTGCTGCTGCACAGCCCGCAGGACCACGTGGTGCCGCCGGCCGACTCGGCGCGGATCCTCGGCCGGGTCTCGTCGACGGACGTCAGGGAGGTCCTGCTGGAACAGAGCTACCACGTGGCGACGTTGGACCACGACATGGAGCGGATCTTCGAGGAGAGCTGGGCGTTCGTCACCCGGCTCGCCCCGGAGCTGGTCGGGGAGAACGCCGAGAAGGGAAGCGCGAGCGGTGGCTGAGCAGCAGGACGGGGAGCGCGAGCCGCAGCCCATCGACGAGGAGGCGGCCTGGGCCGCGATCGTCGCGGGGTACGGCGAGGAGCCCGCCGATCCTCCGGGCGCGCGCCCGTTCCGCCCGGTCGAGGACCTGGCGCTGCCGGAGCCTCCGGAGGAGGACGGCGGGGAGGGCGAGGAGACGGCTCCCGCGGCCGGCTCCGGACCTTCGGGCGCGGCCGGGACCCCCGGTGCGGCCGGGGCTTCCGGTGCCGACGGGACCCCCGGTGCGGCCGGGACCTCCGGTGCCGACAGGACCTCTGGTGCGGCCGGGGCTTCTGGTGCCGACGGGACCTCCGGTGCCACCGGCACGTCCGGCGGCTCCGCGGGCCTGGAGAAGCCGGACAAGTTCCGCAAGCCGGAGGCGCCCGGGGCGGCCGAGGGACACGACGGGGCCGCCGGGACTGACGGGGCCGGGAAGCCGGACGAGCCGGGGAAGCCCGCGCTGGGCTCTTCCGTGGTCTTCGCCCCGGGCGTGGGCCTGGGCGGCGGGCCGCGCGACTACTCGCTCGCCGAGCCGGACGATTCCGACGGGGCGGCCGGGGCCTCGGACGAGGGCCACTTCGTGCCGCCGGAGCCGCCACCGCTGCCGGAGGCAGACACCACGACCAAGTTCGCCTGGCTCGCGGTGGTCGGCGGCCCCGTCCTGATGCTCCTGGCCGTGCTGTTCCAGTGGGACATGACCTGGTGGCTCACCACCGTGTGCGTGGGCGGCTTCCTGGGCGGCTTCGTGACGCTGGTGGCCCGGATGAAGCACGACGACGAGGACGACGACGGCTTCGACGACCCGGGCCGCGGCGCCGTGGTGTAACCGCGGTACCCCCTAGGCAGCGGGGACGGCAGCAGGGACACGGACCACCGCCAGCACCGGCAGGTGGTCCGTCGCCGTTCGCAGGTCCCGGTGATCGAGGTCCGTCGGGACGCCGCAGGCCAGGAAGTCGATGCCCGGGGTGGCGAGGATCGCGTCGATGCGACGGTCGGGGGCCGTGACCGGCCAGGTGTGTTCCGCGCCCCAGGGAGCGATGTCCCAGCCGTCCTGGAGTTCCTTCGCCAGGCGGGTCCGGCTCCGGCCGCCGGGGCGCTCGTTGAGGTCGCCGGCGACGACGGTGTACGGCGTGCCGAGCCCGGCCACCCGGTCGAGGACCAGGCCCGCCTGCGCGTAGCGCTCGTCCTCGCGCAGGCTCAGGTGGCAGCTGATCAGGCCGAGCCGCGCACCGCCGACGCGGACCACGGCGGTGGCGAGACCACGCCGGTGCAGCCCGGGGGTGAGCGGCAGCAGGATGTCCTCGGTGCGTTCCACGGTGGCCCGCAGCGAGCACAGCAGCAGCGGTCCGGCGGCCGTGGCGCCGCCGCTCAGCATGACGAGTTCGCTCTTGGCGGCCAGCCGCGCCGCGTGCTTGCGCCAGCGGAAGAAGCGCGGGGCCTCCTGGACGAGGACGAGGTCGGGGGCGCAGGCCCGGATCACCCGGGCGAGCGCGTCCTCGTCGTCGCGCATCGAGCGCACGTTGTAGGAGAGGATCCGTACCACGGCGGAACCATCGGGCTCGGTACGGGAGTTGGGCAGCTCGCTCATCGCCATGGAGCCACCATAAGCACGGTGCCCGCCGCGCCCCAGAGGGCACGACGGGCACCGGAGGGTGAACGGCCCGAGGGACCGTTCTCAGCCCTGGCGGGCGAGGTCGGCCGCGCCGACCAGACCGGCCTTGTTGCCGAGCTGCGCGGCGAGCACCTGGGCGTGGGGACGCCACTGGCCGCCGATCAGCCAGCGCCGGAACGACTTCCGGATCGGGTCGAGGACCAGCTCGCCCTCGTCGGAGACGCCGCCGCCGACGATGAAGGCCGACGGGTCGAACAGCGACGCCAGGTCCGCGAGTCCGGCGCCCGCCCAGCGGGCGAGCTCGCGGAAGGAGTCGACGGCCACCTTGTCGCCCGCGCGGGCCGCCTGGCTGACGTGCTTGCCCTCGATGCCGGCGGGGGTGCCGTCGCCGAGGCCGAGGAGGATCTCCGCGTTCTCGGGCGTGGCGGCGGCGCGCTGCCTGGCGTACCGGACGAGGGCGCGCCCGGAGGCGTACTGCTCCCAGCAGCCCTGGCTGCCGCAGCCGCACAGCAGTCCGTCGGGGACGACGCGGATGTGGCCGAACTCCGCCGCCACGCCGAAGCGGCCGCGGCGCAGCTTGTTGCCGATGATGATGCCGCCGCCGAGACCGGTGCCCAGCGTGATGCAGATGACGTCCTCGTGGCCCTGGCCGGCGCCGAAGCGGTACTCGCCCCAGGCGGCGGCGTTGGCGTCGTTCTCCACGACGACGGGGAGGCCGACGCGCTGTTCGACCTTGTCCTTCAGCGGCTCGTGGCGCCAGTCGATGTTGGGTGCGAAGAGGACGGTGGCGCGCTTGTCGTCGACGTAGCCCGCGGCTCCGATGCCGACGGCCTCGATCTGGTACCCCTTGCCCGCCTCGGAGACCGCGGCGCAGATGGCGTCGACGATGCCCTCGGGGGTCGGCGGGGTGGGCACGGTGTGCGTGTCGAGGATGTTGCCGTCCTCGTCCACCACGCCGGCCGCGATCTTCGTGCCGCCGATGTCGACGCCGATGGTGAGTCCCATGTGTCCCTCAGTTTTCGGTCGAGCCCCGCTACGGCCCACCGTACCCGAGGAGGACGGTCCTCCTGATCAGTCCGGGATCAGTCGAGGTCGATGTGCTGCCCGGTGGCGGGCCCCTCGTCGGGACCGTCGGGGCCGTCGCCCCGACGCCCGTCCCCCGGTTCGTTCCGGGGTTCGTCCCGGCCGTCGTTCCGGCGTTCGTCCTGCTCGGCCGCGCCCGTGGCCTGGCGGGTGTCGCCGCGGGTCCAGCGGGCCTCCTGGCCCTGGACGGCGGAGCGGTAGGCGGCGAGGAGCTCGTTCCCGGCGGCGGCGAGATGGTCGAAGACCTGCGGGTTGCGCTCGATGACGGGCTCGACGAGGGCCTTCGCCTGGTTGACGACCTGCTGGACGGTGGCCGCGGCCTGGCCGCCGGCGAGGGAGCCGCCGAGCGGGCCGCCCAGGGTGCCGGAGAGCTTGTCGGCGACGGCCTCGAAGAGCTTGCGGAACTCCTCGGCCGGGGAGCCCGGCTGCTCACCGGCCCGCGCGCGGCGGCGGGCCTTCTCTGCCTCCAGGTCCTCGGCGCAGGCCTCGGCCCAGGCGTCCGAATCGCTCATGGCGTACTCCTCAGGTCTTCTACGGTCGACGGTACACGCCCCGCGCCGGGTCAGGGAGCGGTCCTCGGCCACAGGCCGGGGTCGGGCGTGAACCGGATCCGCAGGTCGCCCTCGACGAGCCCGGCGCCGGTGACGGTGCAGCGGCGCAGTACCGCGGGCAACGGGACGGCGCGGCGGAACGCCCCCGCGCCGAGCAGGAGTTCGTCACCGCGGCGGACGAGCGAGAGGCCGTCCTTGACGGCTCCGGGCAGCGGGATGTGCCAGACGAGGATGCCGTCCTCGTCGCGCCGGTCCTCGACGGTCCACGCGGGCGGGGCGGCGGGCACGGCCGGCCCGCTCACCGCGAGCAGGGCGAGGTCCTCGGGGCCGCGCACCGCGCGCCCGAGGTGCGGCAGCTCGTGCAGGCCGGGGTGGATCTCGCGGAGGGCGGCGAGGTGGCGGTGCTGTTCGGCGGCGAGGCCGGCGAACCAGGGGTCGGGCGAGTCGGCGGGCAGCACCCGGTTGGCGACGACGCCTTCCAGGGCCAGGCCCTGGAGGGCGAGGCCGAGCCGGGCGGTGGTCAGCGTGTCCTCGGCGCCGGGCCCCGGCTCGACGACGAGCCGTACGGCGGTGCCGGGCGCGTCGAGGACGTCCTGGACGGCCGCCAGCTCGGCCTCCCAGCGGGAGGTCGTCTCGTACAGCCACTGCGCGGGCAGCGGTACGCCGGCGAGCTGGGCGAGCATGGGGCGCAGCGCGCGGGCGGCCTGGCGCTCGGGCGGCAGGAGGCGGCGCAGGTAGCGCCGCAGCTGGGCGGGCAGGGCGAGCAGGGCGAGGGCCTCGGTCACCGGCGGCAGGTCGACGACGACCAGGTCCGAGTCCCCGGCGGCGGCGTCCCGCAGGGCCCTGAGCAGGGCGAAGTCGCGGCTTCCGGGAAGGGCGGTCAGCTCGGCGTCCTCGAAGGGCGCGGCGCCGAGCAGGTCGAGGGCGGCGCTCGAGCGGGCCTGGAAGGCCAGGAACTCGCGGCGGAAGTCCGCGGCCGGATCGGGCACGTGCAGGCGCAGGGCCTCGCCGGCCACGGCCGCGGGGTCGGCGTCGGCCGACACCAGCAGCACGCGGCGCCCGGCCCGGGCGTCGGCGAGCGCGGTACCGACGGCCACGGAGGTCCGCCCGGCGCCGCCGTTCCCGGTGACAAGAATGATCCGCATGCGCCGACCGTACCGGCGCCCGCGCCGGACGACGGCGGTGAGGGTCCGGGCCCGCCCGGGCCGTGGGTCCCGGACGGCCGCGCGTGGTGGTTACTTCGGGGACTCGACCCGGGCCTTCAGGCCCGCCAGGGCGCGGTCGATGATGACCTTCTCGGCCTTGCGCTTGATCATGCCGAGCATCGGGATCTTGACGTCGACGGTCAGCTGGTACGTCACCTCGGTGCGCTTGCCGTCCGCGGTCGGGGCGAGGCGGTAGGAGCCGTCGAGGGCGCGGAGCATCTGAGACCTGACCAGCGTCCAGCTGACCTCGTGGTCGCCGGTCCAGGTGTAGGCGAGGGTGTGGTCGTCCCGGATCGCGCCGGCGTCGAGGAGCAGCCGGACCTTCTCGGCGCGGCCGGCCGCGTCCGTCTCCAGGACCTCGGCCTCCTTCACCTCGCCCGTCCACTCGGGGTAGCGGGCGAAGTCGGCGATCACGTTCATGACCTCGGCCGGGGCCGCCTCGATGGTGATGCTCGAGCTGGTGTGTTCCGCCATCGCGGGGGCTCCTCGTATGGACGCGATTCGTCAGTCTGTGTGCAGGCTATCGCGGCCCCGTCACGCCTCCGTACGCGACCGTCACCACTCCAGGCTCCACGGCCGGCCGGTCGCCGCGAAGTGCCCGACGTTGACGCACTCGGTCGCACCGACCCGCATGCGGCGGGCCAGCGGCTGGTGGACGTGGCCGAAAAGGGCGTACCGCGGGCGGACCCGGTGGATGGCGTCGAGGAGGGCTCGGCTGCCGCGCTCGAAGCGGCGGGCGACGGTGTCGTAGGTGAGCTCGGGCACGTCCGGCGGGATGTGGGAGCAGAGCACGTCGACCTCGCCGAGCGCCTCGACCTTCGCCGCGTACTCCTCGTCGGAGATCTCGTACGGCGTGCGCATCGGGGTGCGCAGGCCGCCGCCGACGAAGCCGAAGACCAGGCCGTCGAGCTCGACGCGGTCGCCGTCGAGCACGGTGGTGCCGGGGCGCGCGTACTCGGGCCACAGGCCGGGGATGTCGACGTTGCCGTAGGTGGCGTACGTGGGTGTGGGGAAGGCGGCGAACATCTCGGCGTACTGGCGGCGGACGGCCGACTCGATGGCCGTCGCCCGGTCGATGCCGAGTTCGGCCCAGAGCCGGCGGCCGAGGTCGCGGGCCTCGTCGAAGCGGCGGGCGGTGCGCAGCTCGACGATGAGGTCGGCGTTCTCGGCGCCGAACAGATCGGGGAAGATGCCGCGGCTGTGGTCGGCGTAGTCGAGGAAGAGCACCAGGTCGCCGAGGCATATCAGGGCGTCGGCCCCCTCTCCCGCCTTGGCGAGGGCTCCGGTGTTGCCGTGCACGTCGCTCACCACGTTGATCCTCATGACGTCAGCCTAGGGGGTGCGACCTGCGGTTACTTGGGAGTCGGGAAAGCGGTGGACTACTGTGCGGCGAGGAACGCCATTCATGTGTGACGCACGGAACATCTGGCCTGAACCCTCTATCCGGAACCGTGTACTGATGGGTAACGTCCGGGCAGTCCACAGTCGTGCTCACCCCCACGAAGAGCACCTGCCCGATCATGGACCGCACCGGTGCATCACACAGAGCCGTGGCGCCGGCGCCCGATGAGGAGCAGCAGTCTTGCGCGAGTTCAGCCTTCCGGCCCTGTACGAGGTCCCCACGGACGGCAACCTGACGGATCTCATCCGCCGCAACGCCTCCCAGCACCCAGATGTCGCCGTGATGGGCCGCAAGGTCGCGGGGGTCTGGACCGACGTCACCGCGAAGCAGTTCCTCGCCGAGGTCAGGGGTGCGGCGAAGGGCCTGGTCGCGGCGGGTGTCGAGCCCGGCGACCGGGTGGCGCTGCTGTCCCGCACCCGTTACGAGTGGGTGCTCCTGGACTTCGCGATCTGGAGCGCGGGCGCGGTGACCGTCCCGGTGTACGAGACCAGCTCGCCGGAGCAGATCCAGTGGATCCTCGGCGACTCGGGCGCGTCCCTCGCGCTCGTCGAGACCGCGGCGCACGAGGCCTCGGTGGAGTCGGTGCGGGCGAACCTGCCGGCCCTGAAGAGCGTGCGGCAGATCGAGGCGGACGCGATCGCCCGTCTGACCGCCGAGGGCGCGGACGTCTCCGACGAGGAGCTCGACCGCCGGATGTCGACCGCGCACGCGGACGACCCGGCGACGATCGTCTACACCTCGGGCACCACCGGCCGCCCCAAGGGCTGCGTGCTGACCCACCGCGCCTTCTTCGCCGAGTGCGGCAACGTGGTCGAGCGGCTGAAGCCGCTGTTCCGTACGGGCGAGTGCTCGGTCCTGCTGTTCCTGCCGGCGGCGCACGTCTTCGGGCGCCTGGTCGAGGTCGCCTCCGTGATGGCGCCGATCAAGCTCGGCTGCGTGCCCGACATCAAGAACCTCACCGACGAGCTCGCGGCCTTCCGGCCGACGCTGATCCTCGGTGTGCCGCGGGTCTTCGAGAAGGTCTACAACTCGGCCCGGGCGAAGGCGCAGGCCGACGGCAAGGGCAGGATCTTCGACAAGGCCGCGCACACGGCGATCGCCTACAGCCGCGCGCTGAGCACCCCGCAGGGCCCGTCGTTCGGTCTGCGGCTGAAGCACAAGATCTTCGACAAGCTGGTGTTCAGCAAGCTGCGGGCGGTGCTCGGCGGGCGCGGCGAGTACGCGATCTCGGGCGGCGCGCCGCTGGGCGAGCGGCTCGGCCACTTCTTCCGCGGCATCGGCTTCACGGTCCTGGAGGGCTACGGCCTGACGGAGTCGTGCGCGGCGACCGCGTTCAACCCGTGGGACCGGCAGAAGATCGGCACGGTCGGCCAGCCGCTGCCCGGCTCGGTGGTGCGGATCGCCGACGACGGCGAGGTGCTGCTGCACGGCGAGCACGTCTTCTCCGGCTACTGGAACAACGAGGCCGCGACGGCGGAGGCGCTGGCGGACGGCTGGTTCCACACCGGGGACATCGGCACGCTCGACGAGGACGGCTATCTCGCGATCACCGGCCGCAAGAAGGAGATCCTGGTGACGGCGGGCGGCAAGAACGTCGCCCCGGCGGTCATCGAGGACCGGATCAGGGCGCACGCCCTGGTCGCCGAGTGCATGGTCGTGGGCGACGGGCGGCCGTTCGTGGGCGCGCTGGTGACCATCGACGAGGAGTTCCTCGGCCGTTGGGCGGCCGAGCACGGCAAGCCGGCCGGCGCGACGGCGGCCTCGCTGCGCGAGGACGCGGACCTGCTCGCGGAGGTCCAGCGCGCGGTGGACGACGGCAACGCGGCGGTCTCGAAGGCGGAGTCGGTACGGAAGTTCCGTATCCTGTCGACGCAGTTCACGGAGGAGGCGGGGCACATCACCCCGTCGCTGAAGCTGAAGCGCAACGTGGTGGCGAAGGACTTCGCCGACGAGATCGAGGCGATCTACCGAGCCTGACGGTTCCTCGGAACGCCCTCGGCGGGCCCGTGTCACGGGCCGGCCGGGGGCGTTCGCGCGCGTCAGGACCGGAATGGTCAATTCCGTACACACGAGAGGAAATCGCCGTCATGCGGCTCCAGCGAACCACCGCCGCCCTGGGCGCGGCCCTCACCGCCCTCGTCGCCCTCACCGGGTGCAGCAGCTCCTGGGGCGAGGACGCCGGTCTCCCGGCGGCCGGCGACATGGCGGCGATCGAGAAGCTCGTCGGGGCCCGCACGATGTGCAGCGACCTGCGCACGGGCACGGCCGGCGGCACCATGAGCGAGGAGTCGCGGGACCCGGCCTGGGCGGTCAGGGAGCGCGGGGTGTGCGGTGACGACGCCCGTGACACGCTCACCCTGCTGTCCGTCTCGGACATGGAGAAGTTCCAGGAGTCCGCGAAGAAGGCCGCCGCCGCGGGCCACGCCACCCGCTTCCTGCTCGGCCAGGACTTCGCGGTGGTGACGGCGGACCCGAAGGCGGCGAAGGCCCTGATGGGCTCCGACGTCCTGCTCTTCACCTGCGAGCAGGGCTTCAAGGTGCCGGACGGCTACCGCAGCGAGAAGCTGCTCGTCGACGGCTGCGCCCTGACGGACTACCTCCCGGCGTAGCACGGACAGGCCCTGGCCTCCGGCAGGCCCCGTGAAGGGGCCCCGGAAGGAAGCCCGGCACGGGCCCCGGCAAGGGCCCGCCCCGGCCGCTCGCTACAGCAGTTCCCTCAGGCGGTCCGCCAGGAGGTCCCAGCGCCAGCGGTCCTCGACCCACCGGCGGCCCCGCTCGCCCATGCGGGTGCGCAGCTCGGGGTCGAGGAGGAGCGTGGCGATGCGGTCGGCGGACTCCTCGGGGACGCCGCCGCGGACGACCCAGCCGGTCTCACCGTCGAGGACGGCGTCCGGTGCGCCGCCGGAGTCGCCGGCGACCACCGGGAGGCCGGTCGCGGAGGCCTCCAGGTAGACGATGCCGAGGCCCTCGACGTCCAGGCCGCCGCGGCGGGTGCGGCAGGGCATGGCGAAGACGTCGCCCGCGCCGTAGTGGGCGGGGAGCTCCGACCACGGGACGGCGCCGGTGAAGCGGACCGAGGCGGCGACGCCGGTCCGGACGGCGAGCTTCCGCAGATCCTGCTCGTACGGTCCGCCGCCGACGATCAGGAGCACCGCGTCCGGCACCCGCCGAAGGATCTCCGGCATGGCGAGGATCAGCGTGTCCTGGCCCTTGCGCGGCACGAGCCGCGACACGCACACGACCACGGGCCGGTCGCTCAGGCCGAGCCGCTCGCGCACCTCGGCGCCGCCCGAGTCGGGGTGGAAGGTCTTCTCGTCGACGCCCGGCGGCAGCTGGACCATGCGCCCGGCGGCGGCCGGGCCGAGCGCGGTCGCGATCCGGGAGCGGGTGTACTCACCGAGATACGTGAGGGTGTCCGTGCCCTCGCCGATCCGCCGCAGCAGCTGCCGCGCCGCGGGCAGCTGCGCCCACCCGGCCTCGTGCCCGTGCGTCGTGGCGACGAGGCGGCGCGCGCCGGCCCGGCGCAGCGCCGGGGCCATCAGGCCGAGCGGGGCCGCCGCACCGAACCACACCGACTCGCAGCCGTGCTCCCGCAGCAGCGCGGTCGCGCGCGCGGTGACCCGAGGAGTCGGCAGCAGCATGGTGGTGCGATCGCGGACGACCGTGAAAGGCTGTTCGGCGTCGAACGCGGCGGTCGCCTCGATCCCCTCGCGGCTGCGCTTCCACGTGGAGGCGTAGACCACGATCCGCTCGGGATCCAGACGCAGCGCCATGTTGTGCAGGAACGCCTGGATTCCGCCCGGACGTGGCGGAAAGTCGTTGGTTACGATCAGGGTCTTGTGCATCGTGGCCGACAGTACCGCGATCGCGCCCCGAGCCCGGCACCACCACCCTCCGCCCCGGCGGACCGACAGGACAGGAACAGGACAGGTATGACGGGCGCAGTGGGCACGGCGGTACGTGACGGACTGGCGCGCGCCCGCGACGCGGTCGACACGCGCGACGGGCGACTGGCGCGACCGCTGGGCCTGTGGGCCTTCAGCCGCGGACTGATCCTGCTGTGCGTCTTCAAGATCGTGGTGATCCCCGGCCCCGACGTGACCAGTGACGTCGAGGAGATCTACCAGGGCTGGTACGAGGTCCTGCGGACCGGCACGTACCCCATGGACGACGTCACCTGGCAGTACCCGCCGGCCGCCGCGCTCGCGATCCTCTCCCCCGCCCTGCTGCCGTTCCTCGGCTACTCCTCCGCCTTCTTCGTGCTGGCGCTGCTCTGCGACGCCTTCGTCTTCGGCCTCCTGACGTACGCGGGGCGGCGCCCGGGCCGGTCGATGCGCGGCGCCTGGCTGTGGCTGGCCGGGGTGCCGCTGCTCGGCCCGACCGCGTACTGCCGCTACGACCTGATGGTGACGGCGGTGGCCGTGGCGGGCCTGCTCGCGGCGCTGCGCAGCCCGGTCGTGCTGGGCGCGCTCGCCGGCTTCGGGGCCACCCTGAAGGTGTGGCCGGTGCTGCTGCTCGCGGGCGCGGCGCGCGGCCGGGCCGCGTTCCGCTCGACGGCAGCGGCGGCGGGCACGGCGGCCGGCGTGCTGCTGGCCTGCGGGCTCGCGGCGCCGGGCGCGCTGGCCTTCCTGGGCTTCCAGCGGGACCGGGGCACGGAGATCGAGTCGCTGGGCGCGATGGTCTTCCACGTGGCCCGGCATTTCGGCTGGCCGGGCGAGGCGCGGATGAACTACGGCTCGATCGAGTTCCTCGGCCCGGGCGTGAAGGCGGTGTCGACGGCGGCGATGCTGCTGTCGGTGGCCGCGTTCGGCTGGCTCCTGGTGTGGTGGTGGCGGTCCCGCCGCCGGACCTCGGGCACCACGGCGGACGCGGCCTTCGTGGCGGTGCTGCTGTTCACCACGACGAGCCGGGTGATCAGCCCGCAGTACATGATCTGGCTGGTGGGTCTGGCCGCGGTGTGCCTGGTCTACCGGGCGAGCCGGATGCGCCGGCCCGCGTATCTGGTGCTGTGGGCGACGGCGGTCACGCAGTTCGAGTTCCCGGTGTGGTTCTCGCACGTGGGCGACAGCGATCCGCTGGGCGTCGGACTGCTCCTGATCCGCAACGGGCTCCTCGTGGCCGCCACGTTCTCCGCGTGCCGGATCCTGTGGCGGCAGACGGTCACGGAGCCGCGCCTGGAGGCGGCGGCGGGCCCGGTGCGCCTGCCCGTTCAGACCGACCGCGAGCGGACGCCCGTCGCGGTCTCGTCGCCCTCCTGAGGTCCGGCCCCGCCCTCCACGGCAGAGACCCGACGGCGGTGCAGCACGCCGAGAGCCGCGCACTGGGCGGCCGTCGCGAGCGCCATGGCGAGGCAGACACCACCGAGGCCGAGTGCGCCGGCGAGCACGTACGCAGCCGGTAGCTGGAGCAGGACGCCGCAGACGGTGATCCTGGCGAGCAGCGAGGAGTCGCCGGCGCCCTCGAAGACCCCGGCGAGGGCGATGAAGACGGCCATGAGCACCAGGTACGGTCCGAGGCAGCGCAGGAACAGCGCGCCGGCGGCGGCGACGGCGGGCTCGGCACCGAAGCCGCGCATGACCGGCCCGGCGGCCACGGACAGCAGCACCGCGGCCCCCGCACCGAGCAGCCCGCCGAGGACGAGGGCCTGCCGGCCGACGGCCCGGCGCTCCTCGCTCCCCCGCGTTGCCCGTCCCGGCCGCCCCGGGAACACCGCCAGGGCGCCCAGCCGGTGCGCGGTGTGGATGGCCGCGGCCTGCTTGACGGCGTAGAAGGCCATGGTGGCGACGTACATGGCCTTGGTCGCGATGCCGTAGGCGGCGATCTCGGTGACGCCGATCCGGGCGACGACGGAGACCAGGGCGAGCGCCCCGGCCATGCGGACGGCGAAGTCGACGGACATCGGCAGGCCGAGGGCGGCGGTACGGCGCACGGCGGCGGCCAGGCCCTCGGCCGGCCGTGCGGCGCGGGCGGCCCGCAGAGGGGCGTTGCGGCGCAGCGCGAGGAGTCCCGCGGCGAGCGCCGTGGTGCGTCCGACGACGGTGGAGACGGCGGCTCCCTCGACTCCGTACGCGGGGACGAACAGGGGGTCGAGGACCAGGATCAGCCCGTTGGCGAGGAAGGCGAGCCGCATGGGGGTGCGGGTGTCGCCGGTGCCCTTGAGGACGCCGTCGAGGACGGTGGTGGCGAAGAAGACGGCCGTGCCGGGCAGCGAGATCGCGAAGTAGGCGACGGCGAGGCCCTGTGCGGGGTGGCCGGCCCCGCCGAGCAGAAGGGCGGCGAGCGGCTCCCGCAGCAGGTAGCCGCCGATCGCGACGGGCGGGACGAGCAGGGCGCCGAGGGCGGCTCCGCCGCGTGCGGCGGAGCGCAGGGCCCTCGGGTCGTCGGCGCCTCTGGCCCGGGCGACGAGCACGGTGGTGCCGGAGGCGGCCATGAGGACGACGCCGAGGAGCAGGTTCTCGACATTGGTGGCGACGGCGACGGCGGCGACGGCGTCCCCGCCGAGGCGGGCGACCCAGACCATGTTGATGATCCCGGCGGCGACTCCGGCGAGGAGCTCCAGATAGACGGGCCCGGCGAGCCGGACGAGCGTGCGGCGGTGTTCCTTCGCGGAGTCCCCCATGGACCGATACCCCCTCGATTCGAGATACCTCGAATCGAGGCATCTCGAAAAGAGATAGCATGACGCCGCGTACGCGACAAGCGCGAAGGAGTCCGCCGGTGCTGGAGCTGACGATCCTGGGCTTCCTGGACGACCGGCCGTTGCACGGCTACGAGCTGAAGGAACGCATCCAGGGCCTGAGCGGCCACGTCCGCCCGGTCAGCGACGGCGCGCTCTACCCGGCGATCACCCGCCTGGTGAAGAACGGCCTCGTCGACAGCCGCACGGAGCCGGGCGCGGGCGCCGCCCCGCGCCGGGTGCTCTCGCTGACGCCCGAGGGCCGGGCGGAGCTGTTCGACCGGCTGCGCTCCCCCAAGGACGTCGAGATCACCGACGGCCAGCGCTGGTTCACCCTGCTCGCCTTCCTCGGCCGGCTCCCCGACCCGGCCGGACAGGCCGCCGTCCTGCGCCGCCGCCAGGCCTTCCTCGACACCCCCGCCAGCTTCTTCTACGAGGCGGGCGCCCCGGTCCGCGCGGAACAGGAACCGGACCTCTTCCGCCGGGGCATGCTCCGCATCGCCCGGGCCACGGGCACGGCGGAGAAGGCCTGGCTGACCGAGGCCCTGGCCGAGCTGGACCGGAAGACGGCGGGGAACCAGGACCCGTCCGACCGGTCAGGGCGGGACGCGCCCTAGGCCGTTTCTTTCGGACCCGGCCAAGATCCGGAAGAGACGGCCTAGGGCCTGTCCGGCCCTGATCCGCCGGACAGGCCCTGCCCCAGCCGCTCGCGCAGCTCGCCCCGCCACTGCGCGGTGAACTCCTCCGGCGTCGTGTCCAGGACGTCCTTCAGCGCCTTCTCCAGCGCGCCCTCGCGCTGCGGGTGGGCTCCGACGGCGCGGTAGAAGGCGGTGAGGCGCTCCTCGCCCCACCGTTCGGCGATCAGCAGGCAGGCCAGCCAGCCGCTCTCGTACGCCCGGGCCATCGCCTCGCCCTCGCCGCCGAAGGCGAACTCCTTGTCGTCCGGCAGCGCGTCGGGCGTCCGGCCGGCCCGTACCGCTCGGGCGAGTTCGGGCGCGGCCTGGGCGGGGGTGCGGCCGGTACCGCGGTAGGCGACCCAGTCGGCGAAGCCCTCGGAGAGCCAGAGCGGGGTGGCGGCGGTGGTCTGGACGCGGGTGGCGACATGGGTGGTCTCGTGGGTGAGCACGAAGCGGCGCCCGAAGTCGCCGAGCACGCCGTACGCCTCCGGGTTGACGATCACCCGGTCCGCGGGCGCCGTCGGGCCGCCGCCGATCTGGCCGGTGGTGACCGCCGCGATGCCCCGGTACGAGGCGGCGGGCGCGCCGAGCAGCCTGCCCATCGCGTCCACGGAGGCCGGGACCAGGACCACGATCCGGCCAGCCCAGGGCGAGGGCCAGGCGTCGCCGACGGCGGGCACCGCCCGGTCCGCCGCGTCCGCGATCTCCCGCAGGCGCTCCCGGCTCTGCCCCACTCCGAGGACGAGGCTGCGGCGGCCGGTCACGGTCGTGACCTCGCCCTGCTGCCACAGCTGCTGCGGGGCGCCGTCGGCCACGCGGTCGCCGGTGACGTACCAGCGGCCGTCCCGCTCGGCGAGGTCGAGGATCCGCTCGCTGGTGGCGGGCCCGGAGTCGTAGCCCTTGATGCGGTAGCCGAGTTCGGCGCGCGCGGTGGCCCGCCCCTCGCCGGCCGGGTCGACGTCGGTCACCCGGTAGGCGACGCCGCCGAGCGGGATCGGCGCGAGCCGGTCGAACTCGGTGCGCGCGGCGGGCGCGAACGCGGGGTCGAGGCCGGCGAGATAGCCGGCCTCGTCGCGGGCGAGCAGTGCGGCGGCGTGCCGGTCGAGCAGGCTCTGGACCTCGGCGCGCGCCGGGCCGTCCGGCTCCGTGGCCGTGCAGCCGGTGAGGGCGAGCAGCCCGGCCAGCAGGCACACGCCCGCGCCGCGCGCCGCTCCGCTCCCCTGACCTGCCACGCTCCGATCGTACGGGGGAACGGCGGAAGCGACCCCGGACGGTTTCCCGGGCCCGCCCGGGCCCGACCCGGCGCCGCCCGGGTCCCGCCACCGCCTCCCGGCCGGCTCAGACCCGGGTCACCGTCACGTGGGACATCATGTTCACCGGGTCGTAGCGGACCCGGGCGCCGGGGTAGGGCGCGTGGATGACCTGGCCGTTGCCCGCGTAGATGGCCACGTGACTGGCGTCGCCGCGATAGGTGACGAGGTCGCCGGGCTGGGCCTGCGAGAGCGGGACGCGGCGGCCCGCGTTGCGCTGGGCCTGGGAGGTGCGGGGCAGGGCGATGCCCGCCTGGCGGTACGACCAGACCATCAGGCCCGAGCAGTCGAAGGCGGAAGGGCCGGTGGCGCCCCACACGTACGGCCGGCCGATGGCGCTGCGCGCGGCGATCACCGCGGCGGCGGCGCGCGAGGGCCCGAGGTCGGCGAGCGGCGGGAGTTCCTCGTCGAGGGCGGCGCGGCCGGAGCGGGAGGCCCGCTCGAAGCCGGCCCGTTCGTCGGCGGAGAGGGAGGCGAGCACCCGGCGGGCCTCGGCGAGCTTGCGCTCGACGGTGCGCTTGTGCCGGGCCACCTCGCTGCGGCTGCGCTCCAGTTCGGCGAGGGTCTTGCCGGCCTCGGCCCGCTGCTGCGCCAGTCTGCGCAGCTCGTGCTTGAGTTCGTCGAGGGCGGCGCCCTGGCGGGCGGTGACCCGGTCGAGGACGGAGGCCCGTTCGAGATAGCTGTCCGGGTCGGAGGAGAGCAGCAGGGCGAGGGCGGGGTCGATGCCGCCGGAGCGGTACTGGGCGCCGGCGACCGAACCGAGCGCGCCGCGCATGCGGTTGATGCGCTCCTGGGCGCGGGCGAGGCCGTCCTGGGCCTGGGAGACCGTCCTGCGCAGCCGGTCGGCCTTCTCGTCGGCGCGGTTGAAGCCCTCGGTGGCGCGCTCGGCCTCCTCGAAGAGCCGGTCGACGGTGGCGCGGGTGGTCTCGGCAGTGGCGCCGCCCGGGTCGGCGTGCGCGGGGACGGCGCCGAGTGCCGTGGCCGCGGTGGCCGCGGCTGCGGTGAGGACGGTGACCCTGGCGGGTCGTCGGTGAGACGCCACGGATCGCGCTCCGTTCGGTTCGACGGACTGGCGCGGCAGACAGTAGCCGGTGATCCACCCGTGTCCAACGAACCCTGCGGGCACACAAAATGACGCCCCGCCCGAGACCACAAGGTCACCGGCGGGGCGTCGCGTCAGTCCTGGATCCGGCGAACCACCCGTTCGGAGGGCGGGTCGCGCGGGTCGGGCGCCGTCGCGCGTCCGCGTCAGATGCGGACGCCGAACTGGAAGGTGCCCATGTAGTCCATCGACTCGTAGCGGACCACGGCGCCCGGCTTGGGGGCGTGCAGGATGGTGTTGTTGCCCGCGTAGAGGCCCACGTGCGAGAGGCTGTTGAAGAAGACGAGGTCGCCCGGCTTGAGCTGGCTGCGGCCGATCTTCACGCCGTCGTTCTGCTGGGTGTAGGTGGTGCGGCTGATGGTGACGCCGGCCTGGCGGTAGGCCCACTGCGTCAGACCCGAGCAGTCGTAGGAGTTGGGGCCCTCGGCGCCGGAGACGTACGGCTTGCCGAGCTGGGTGGCGGCGGCGTTGAGGGCGGCCTTGCCGCGCTCGGAGGCGGGCACCTCGTTGCCGAGGTCGACGCGGTCGCCGGCGGCGCGGCTGGCGCGCTGCTCCTCTTCCTGCATCTTGGCGCGCTCGGCGGCGGTCAGGGTGTTGAGCAGCTTCTGCGCCTCGGCGAGCTTGCCCTGGAACTTCTTCTTCTTCTCGCCGAGGGTCCTGCGGACGTCCTCGAGGTCGGCGAGCTTCGTCGTCGCCTCGGCGCGCTGCTGGGCGAGGGTGCGCTGCTTGGTCTGGATGGACTGCAGCACGTCGGCCTGCTTGGCGCCGAGCTGGTCGATCGCGGACGCCTTGTCGAGGTAGGTGTCCGGGTCGGAGGAGAGGAAGAGCTGGAGCGCCGGGTCGATGCCGCCGGAGCGGTACTGGGCGGTGGCGACCGAACCGATCTGCCCGCGCAGGGTGTTGAGCTCCTGCTGGCCGCGGGCGACCTTGTCCTGAAGGGCGCTGATCTCCTTCTGCAGCTTCTCGCGGCGCTCCTCGGCGAGGTTGTACTGCTCCGTGGCCTCCTCGGCCTCGTGGTGCAGCTTGTCGACCTTCGACTTGACCTCGTCGATCTTCGGCTTGGGGGCTGCCACGGCGCCCGACTGGGCGGAGAGCGCGACGGCCGCGGCGGCGGTCGCGGTGAGCACGGTCACACGGGCGCGGCTCGGCTGCTTGGGACGACGGTGGGACGCCACGAAGGCGATCTCCTTCTTCCTCGAGCCGCCAACCGGGCAGCGGCAGGCGGGACCAACGCTGTCATCCCCGATGGATGATCAACCGCGCGAAGGTTCGAGGCCCGACCCTAGTGACCATCTTGTGATCAGTTCAAATCCCAACGGGCAAAATCTGGCCCGCTCAACACATTATTTACGCGCACCCCACGGGCAGTAGTGGCCACTTGACCCTCTGCGGATCAGGAAACGGGCATTACGGGTGGACGTGACGAGAGGTCACGAGAGGCGCGAAAGGCGCTTCAGCAACAAGGCGGACGCGACCGGCCGCGCACCGGACTTGGCGACGCCGTCGGCCACCTCGCGGTCGGTGGACACCACCACGACCGGCCGGCCGGGCGGCTCCGCGCGCACCAGCTGACGGATCAACTCGTCCGCCGTCACACCGGGCTTGGAGAACAGCACCCGGACCCCGCGCGGCGGGGCGAGCAGCACGGGAGCCGCCAGCTCGGCCCCGTCGAAGACACAGGTGACCTCGGCGCCCGAGCGGGCCGCCAGCGCGGACAGGCCGCCGAGCAGCCGCAGCCGCTGCTTCTCCAGCGGCATCGTCGGATAGCCGGTCTTCGTCACGTTGTAGCCGTCCACCACCAGGTGCGCCTGGGGCAGTTCGAGCAGCTGGTCGAGGAGCGCGGGATCCGTCTCGGACAGAGCGCGGGCCGCGATGTCCTTCGGCGACATCCGACCCGGCTCCACCGCGTCCACGGTGTCCGCCGGGTGCATCGACACGGGCGGCAGGGCGAGTTCGCGACGCAGCCCCTGGGCGGCGTCGAGCACCGTGTCCAGGAGCAGCCGCAGCCGCATGTCCTCCACCGAGCGGCCCTCGCGGGCGGCCCGCCGGCTGGCCTCCAGGGCCGCCTCGACCTCGCCGAGCCGCGCCTTGAGGCGCCGGCTCTCGCTCTCTGCGGCCGACACCTGTGCGGCGGCCTCGGTGCGCGCCGTGTCGATCTCGGCCTGGACGCGGCGCAGCGCGGCCTCGCCGCGCTTGACGTCGCTCTGGGCGCTGCGCAGCTTGCGGTGAAGCGATTCCGCTTCCTTGCGGGCGGCCTCCAGGTCCCGCCGCAGCTGCTCGGTCTCGGCCCTGGCGCGGTCCCTCGCCGCCGCGACCTCCTCGCGCAGCCGCTCCAGCTCGCGCCGGCCGGCCTCGTCGGCGCGCTCGGCGTCGGCCCGTTCGGCCTCCTCGCCCGCGGCGGCCACGAGCTTGCCCCAGCCGGGCGGGCGCAGCACGTACGCCGCCGCGGCCACGTCGACCGGGTCGGCAGCGGCCGGCGGGGCGCCGGACTCGACGGCCCCGGCCAGTTCGGGCTGGGACTCCTTGAACCGCTCCCCGATCCGCTGCCGGAACAGCGGATCGCCCTCCAGGGCGGCGGCCATCGCGTTCCCGGCGAACTTGGCCCGCCGGGAGGCGGTGAAGCGGGCGTACTGGCGCAGCGGGGCCGGCAGCTCGGCGACGGTCAGCCCGCCGAAGGCGTCGGCGACGAGCGCGACGACCTTACGGCGTACGGCCTCGGGCAGCGGTCGGTCGAGCGCCTCCGCAGCGCCGTCTGCCGAGCCTTCCGGCCCGGCACCCTGCGCGGGCTGCTCCACGATCCGTCACCCACTCCCTGTCTCGCCTCGCCGGGCCGCTCCTCAGGAAGCGGCGCCCGGCCTGTCCACCAGTTCGATCTGGTCCACCGCGTTGCACCAGCGGCAGCGGACCGACTCGATGGTCTCACTGACCACCTCGCGCTCCTCGACCTTGGGCTCTCCGGCGAGGTCCAGATGGACGTACTCGACGACCTTGGACGAGCGGGTCACGTCGAAGCGGGTCAGGTTGCCGCAGAGAGTGCAGCGCCAGCGGGTCTCGGCGGTCGGCAGGGGAACCGTCGTCATCGTGCCGTCCTCTTTCCGTACGAGGCTTTACGGGCCCGCGGTGCACCGTCGAACTGCGGGAGTACTGCCCGTAACCCTACGGCCTCGCGGGTACCCCGTGTCACGGCGAGGCACTCTGTCCAGGTGGGCCCCGGTACGCCATGATCTGTCCATGATCGACTGGCGGAGCGCGGCCCTCGGCGCCTGGCGCGGCGCCCGTGGCGGGCCCACCGTGACCTACGGACTCATCGCGTGCTGCGTGCTGCTGTTCGCCGTCAGCCCGGTGTCGGGACTCGGTCCGGCGTACGGCACGGGCGACGAGCTGCTCGCGGCGCAGAGCACGTACTTCCAGCGCTGGGGCGTCATCCCCGCCGAGCTGACACAGGGCGAGCCGCGCGCCCTGCTCACCCCGCTGACCGCGCTCTTCGTCCACGGCAGCTGGCTGCACCTGCTCGGGAACATGCTGTTCCTGTACGTCTTCGGCGCCATGGCCGAGGAGCGCATGGGCGCGACCGGCTTCGGCCTGTTCTACCTGGGCGTCGGATATCTGGCGCTGGCCGGCTACGCGGCGGTGCACGGCGACCAGGCGGACGGCGGGCAGACGCTGGTCGGGGCCTCGGGGGCGATCTCGGGCGTGCTGGGCGCCTTCCTCTATCTCTTCCCGCGCTCCCGGGTCACCAGCCTCTTCCCCTTCCTCTTCTTCCTGCCGCTGCGCTTCCCGGCCTGGATCGTGCTGGCGTTCTGGTTCGCGCTCCAGTGGCTGGCGGCCCGCTCGGCCGGGGCGGGGCCGGGGGTCGCGTACCTGGCGCACGTGATCGGCTTCGCGCTGGGCTTCGTCTACGCGTGGGCGCGCTACGGGCGTGGGGATAAGGTGAAACCACCAGCCGCGGCCACCGAGGGAGAAAGCCAGCCGTGATCACCGCGATCGTGCTCATCAAGACCAGCGTGGACCGCATCCCCGAGATCGCCGAGGCGATCGCCGCGATCGACTCCGTCAGCGAGGTCTTCTCGGTCACCGGCACCTACGACCTGATCGCCATGGTCCGGGTCGGGCGCCACGACGACCTGGCCGACATCATCCCGGGCCAGATCTCCAAGATCCCCGGCGTCGAGGCCACCGACACGCACGTCGCCTTCCGCGCCTACTCGCAGCACGAGCTGGACGCGGCCTTCGCCATCGGCCTGGAGTCGTAGGGCGGCCGGACACAGCGGTGAAGCCGGCCTCTCCCCACGGGAGGCCGGCTTCACTCGTACGGGGGAACCCCGTCAGCCGCGGTACGGGCCGGGTTCAGCCGCGGTCCGGGACGCAGCGGCCGTCCTCGGTGCGGTACTTCCAGCGGGCGCCGTCGCGCACCAGCTCCTTCACCGCGCCGACGAACCGCTCCACGTGCTCGTCGGGCGTGCCCGCGCCGAAGCTCACCCGGATCGCGTTGAGGGACCGCTCGCCAGGGGCCGCCTCCGGGGCGCCGCACTCGCCGGGGTCCCGCGGGTCGCTGCCGAGCAGCGTGCGCACGAGCGGGTGGGCGCAGAACAGGCCGTCGCGGACGCCGATGCCGTACTCGGCGGACAGCGCGGCGGCGAAGTGCGAGCTGTTCCAGCCCTCCACGACGAAGGAGATGACGCCGACGCGCGGCGAGTCGTCGCCGAAGAGGGAGAGGACGCGGACCTCGGGCACCTCCGCCAGGCCCTCGCGGACCCTGGCGATCAGGTGCCGCTCGCGGGCGACGAGGGAGTCGAAGCCGGCCTCGGTGAGGGCCTTGCAGGCGGAGGCGATGGAGTAGACGCCGATGACGTTCGGCGAACCGGCCTCATGCCGGGCCGCGGTGGTGTGCCACTCCACGTCCACACCACCGTCGGCCCGGCGGGCCACCTTGCGGGAGGCGCCGCCGCCCGCGAGGTAGGGCTCGGATTCCTGCAGCCAGTCGGCGCGCCCGGCGAGGACGCCGGAGCCGAACGGGGCGTACAGCTTGTGCCCGGAGAAGGCGACCCAGTCGACGTCCAACTCCCGTACGGAGACGGGGTGGTGGGGCGCCAGCTGGGCGGCGTCCAGGACGATCCGCGCGCCGTGCGCGTGCGCGGCCGCGGCGAGTTCGCGCACCGGCCACAGCTCGCCGGTGACGTTGGAGGCACCGGTCACGCAGACCAGGGCGGGCCCGTAGGGGTCCCGGTCGGCGAGGGCCCGCTCAAGGGTGGCGACGGCCTGCTCCGGGGTGCGCGGCGCGTTGAGGTAGGTGACCCGGGCGTCCCTCCAGGGCAGCAGCGAGGCGTGGTGCTCGGTCTCGAAGACGAAGACCTGGCAGCCGGCGGGGATCACCTGGGCGAGCAGGTTGAGCGAGTCGGTGGTGGAGCGGGTGAAGACGACCTGGTCGCCGGGGCGGCAGTCGAGGAACTCGGCGACGGTGGCGCGGCTGCTCTCGAAGAGGTCGGTGGAGAGCTGGGAGAGGTAGCCGGCGCCGCGGTGGACGCTGCCGTAGTACGGGGCGTAGGCGGCCACGTCGTCCCACACGCGCTGGAGGGCCGGGGCGCTGGCGGCGTAGTCGAGCGCCGCGTAGGTGACCTCGCCGCCGGTGACGAGCGGGACGGTGACGTCACGGCCGAGGACCGGCAGCGGGGCGTCGCAGCAGGGGTCGGTGTCGGCCGGAGCAGCGGCGGCGGAAGCGGTGGCGGAGGCGTTCGGGCGTGCGGACATGACGGTGTCTCCCGGCATAAAAGGGGCGCGAAAGGGCGTGAGGGGCCCGCGGGGCGGCAGCGCGAAAGGGGGTGCCGCGTACGGGTGTTGAGGTGGAGAAAGGGGCCGGAGGCCCTAGCGCATTCGCTTGCTCACGAGACACCGCTCCCTAGAGGACCAAGGACCCCAGGGTGTGCGCAGGGGTCCGCGCTTGCCGCAGGCTTCTGCTCGTGCGGCCTGGTCTTCACCCGGGGCACCCCGCCACGGACGGAGGGTTGCCGGACAGCCAGCCGGGGCTTTGTCGCTGTCACTCATGACCTGTTCCAGAACCTATGCCAGACGATCACGACGACGCAACCCCGTCCCGGCATCCGGGACGGGGTCGCAATCCGCCGTTCACACGCGCTCAGGCGTTGCTGGCCGCGATCCACCGCTCCAGGGCGCGGCGGGCGGAGCCCGAGTCGACCGACTCGGCGGCCCGGTCCATGCCGGCCCGCAGCTGCTCCGCGAGGGTGCCCTCGCCCGGCTCCAGGGCGACCAGCGCGGCCGCCGAGTTGAGCAGCACCGCGTCCCGCACCGGGCCGGTCTCGCCGGCGAGCAGGCGCCGGGCGACGTCGGCGTTGTACGAGGGGTCGCCGCCGCGCAGGGCGTCCAGGGTCACCGGCTCGATGCCGACGTCCCGCGGGTCGAAGCGCTCCTCGCGGACGGCGCCGTCCCGGACCACCCACACCCGGGAGGTGCCGGTGGTGGTCAGCTCGTCCAGGCCGTCGTCGCCGCGGAAGACCAGGGCGGAGTTGCCGCGGTCGGCGAGCACGCCGGCCACGATCGGCGCCATGCGCGGGTCGGCGACGCCGACGGCCTGGGCCCGCACCTTGGCCGGGTTGGTGAGCGGGCCGAGCACGTTGAAGGTGGTGCGGATGCCGAGCTGGCCGCGGGCGGCGGCGACGTACCGCAGCGAGGGGTGGAACTTCACCGCGAAGCAGATGGTGATGCCCGCCTCCTCGGCGACCTCGGCGACCCGCTTCGGGGTGAGGTTCAGGTTGATGCCGAGCTTCTCCAGGACGTCGGAGGAGCCGGAGGCGGAGGAGGCGGCGCGGTTGCCGTGCTTGACGACCCTGACGCCGGTGCCGGCGACCACGATCGACGACATCGTGGAGATGTTCACCGTCCTGGCCCCGTCGCCGCCGGTGCCGACGATGTCGACGGCCGGCCCGGGCACCTCGATGACGTTGGCGTGCTCGTACATGGTCCGTACGAGACCGGAGATCTCCGCCACCGTCTCGCCCTTGGCCCGCAGGGCCACCATGAACCCGGCGATCTGCGCGTCGGTCGCCTCGCCGCGCATGATCAGGTCCATCGCCCAGGCGGTGTCGTCGGCGGACAGGTCACGGCCTTCGAGGAGTCCGTTCAGCAGGGCGGGCCAGGAGCGGCCCGCCGCGGTGTCGCCTCCAGCGGGGTGCACAGCGCTCATGGTCGCTCCTGTGTGTACGTACGGGACTGCGAGGTCGTCTCCCACCCTATCGATCTCCGGGCACGGCAAAGAGCCCCGTCCATCGAATGGACGGGGCTCTCGCCGTGGCGACTACCAGGTCAGGTGATCAGTGGTGGCCGTGGCCGCTCTCGATCTCCCTGAACTCCTCGACCGTCGGCTTGGCGATCTGGTTGTCCGCGCCGTAGTAACCCCGGTTGAGCTTGACCCGGAGCTTCTCCATGCGGCCGATCTTGCGCTCCACACCGTTCTCGTCGACGGCCGGCGGCAGCTCGGCCGGCTCGTACTGCTCGTGGGCGGTGAGCTTGTAGCGCTCGCCCTGGCTGAGCGGCTGGTGGACCTCGACGAACTCACCGTGCGGCAGGCGCTTGATGATGCCGGACTCGCGACCGTGCAGCACCTTGTCCTTGTCCCGGCGCTGGAGGCCGAGGCAGATCCGCTTGGTGACGATGAACGCGATGACCGGGCCGACGAAGAAGAAGATCCGGACGAACCAGGTGATGGCGTTCAGCGACAGGTGGAAGTGCGTGGCCCACAGGTCGTTTCCACCACCGACGAGCATGACCATGTACGCGGTGATCCAGGCGACACCGAAGGCGGTGCGCGTCGGAGCGTTGCGCGGGCGCTGCGCGATGTGGTGCTCGCGCTTGTCGCCCGTGATCCAGGACTCGATGAAGGGGTAGACCGCGATCGCGGCGAGGACCGCCGGGAAGATCGCCAGCGGGATCATCACGCCGAGGACCAGCGTGTGGCCCCACAGGTTGATCTCCCAGCCCGGCATGACACGGATCAGACCCTCGGCGAAGCCCATGTACCAGTCGGGCTGGGCGCCGGTGGACACCTGGTCCGGGCGGTACGGGCCGAGGGCCCAGATCGGGTTGATCGAGGCGATCGCCGAGATGACCGCGATGACGCCGAAGACCAGGAAGAAGAAGCCTCCGGCCTTGGCCATGTACACCGGCAGCAGCGGCATGCCGACGACGTTCTTGTTGGTGCGGCCGGGGCCCTCGAAGTGCGTGTGCTTGTGGACGAACACCAGGATGAGGTGCGCGACCACCAGGCCGAGCATGATGCCCGGGAGCAGCAGCACGTGCGCCGAGTAGAACCGGGCGACGAAGTCGCCGCCGGGGAACTCGCCGCCGAACAGGAACATCGACAGGTACGTGCCGACGATCGGCACGGACAGGATCGCGCCCTGCATGAAGCGGACACCGGTGCCGGACAGCAGGTCGTCCGGGAGCGAGTAACCGGTGAAGCCGGTGAACATGCCCAGGAAGAACAGCAGGAAGCCGAACAGCCAGTTGATCTCACGCGGCTTGCGGAACGCGCCGGTGAAGAAGACGCGCATCATGTGCACGAACATGCCGGCGAGGAAGATCAGCGCCGCCCAGTGGTGGATCTGCCGGATGAGCAGACCACCGCGCACCTCGAACGAGATGTGCATGGTCGAGTTGAACGCCTCGGACATCAGCTGTCCCTGGAGCGGGACGTACGGTCCGACGTACTCCACCTCGTTCATCGACGGGTGGAAGAACATCGTCAGGTAGACGCCCGTCAGGATGATGATGAGGAAGCTGTAGAGGCAGACCTCGCCCAGCATGAAGGACCAGTGGTCCGGGAAGATCTTCCGCATGTTGGCCTTGGCCAGCGTGTAGATCCCCAGGCGTCCGTCGGCCCAGTCGGCGATCCGCTCTCCGGCGGGCGCCTTCTTCTGCGTGTTGGTCACAGTGCTCATCCGCGCTCCCAGAAAGCAGGACCGACGGGCTCTTCGAAGTCGCCGTGCGCCTCGAGGAAGCCCTTGTCGTTCACGCCGATCCGCAGCTGCGGGAGGGCGTGGCCGGCCGGGCCGAAGATGACGCGGGCGCCGTCGGACAGGTCGAAGGTGGACTGGTGGCACGGGCAGAGCACGTGGTGCGTCTGCTGCTCGTACAGGGAGATCGGGCAACCGACGTGGGTGCAGATCTTCGAGAAGGCCACGATGCCCTCGTGGGACCACTCGAGCTCGCGCTTGTCCTTGATGTCCTCCGGCTGGATCCGGACGATCATCAGGGCGGCCTTGGCGATCTCGGTCTGGAAGTGGTGGTCGTGCTCCTCCAGGCCCTCGGGCTTGGCGAACGTCAGCGAACCGACGGCGACGTCCTCGGGACGCAGCGGCTCGTTGGTGTTCATGTTGATGAGGAGCTTGCCCTTCGCCCACATGGTGGAGCGGAGCTTCTTCTCGGGCAGCGGACCCATGTCACGCAGCAGCACGACGCCGGAGAGCGGCACCAGGGCCAGCGCGCCGAACAGCGTGTTGCGGACCAGCTTGCGGCGGCCGAAGCCGGACTCGGCGGCACCGGCCGCGAAGTCCGCCATGACCTTGGCCTTGACCTCGGGCGACGCCTCCATCGGGTGACGCTCGTCGGCCACCTCGACGTCGGACATCAGGGTGCGGGCCCAGTGGACCGCGCCCGCGCCGATGAAGAACAGGGCCAGGCCGAGCGTCCAGCCCAGGGCGAAGTTGAGCGCGGACACCCGGCCGAACGGCCAGATGTACACGATCTTGTCGACCGGGAAGATCACGTACGAGGCGATGAAGCCGATCGTGGCCAGCATCGACAGCGTGAACATGAAGGCGATCGCGCGCTCGGACCGCTTGGCGGCCCGCTCGTCGATGTCCTGGATGCGCGGCTTGTGGGGCGGGAGGCCCGGGTCGGCGAACGGGTCTTCGGCGACCTTCACCGCGCCGTGCGCGGTGTCCTGCACGGTCGGCAGGTTCTCTTCTGAATTCTCTTGGGTACTCATGACTTCTTGGCCTTAGCGGTGTGGGCCGCGACCCAGATGGCAACTGCGATCAGCGCGCCCAGACCGAAGATCCACGCGAACAGACCCTCGCTGACGGGGCCGAGGCCACCCAGCTTGAGACCACCCGGGTTGTCGGCCTTGTCGCTGTTCACGGCCTGGACGTAGGCGATGATGTCCTTCTTCTGCTTCTCCGGCATCGTGGTGTCGGGGAAGGAGGGCATGTTCTGCGGGCCGGTCTGCATGGCCTCGTAGAGGTGCTTCGGGTCCACGCCCTCGAGGCTCGGGGCGTACTTGCCGTAGGTCAGGGCACCGCCCTCACCGGTGAAGTTGTGGCACTGGGCGCAGTTGGAGCGGAACAGCTCGCCACCCTTGGCGACGTCGGCGCCCTCAGGGCTGTACTGGTTGGCCTTCGGCACGGTCGGGCCGGCGCCGAGGGAGGCGACGTACGCCGCGAGCTGATCGATCTCAGCCTGCGTGTAGATGACCTTCTTCCTCGGGACCTGCGCGCCCGGCTGCTGCGCGGGCATGCGGCCGGTGCCGACCTGGAAGTCCACGGCCGCCGAGCCCACGCCGACCAGGGACGGGCCGTCAGAGGTGCCCTGACCGCCGGTTCCGTGGCAGCTGGCACAGCCGACGGAGTAGAGCTTCTTGCCCTCCTCGATGGCCAGGGACTGGGCGGTTTCATCGGCCTTCGCCGTGCCCGCGGGCGCGAACGCGGCGTAGAGCCCCCCAGTTGCCGCCAGCGCGAGAAGTAGGACGACGACCGCCGCCAGCGGATGGCGTCGTCGTGCGGAGAGCTTTTTCACGGATTACCCCGGTGTCAGGATCTTCTGCGTCGATGCTTGCTGGATGTGTCGGTCCGCCCGGAGGCGGAGCCCGATTACTTGATCAAGTAGATCGTGGCGAAGAGGCCGATCCAGACGACATCGACGAAGTGCCAGTAGTAGGACACGACGATGGCGGCGGTTGCCTGCTCGTGAGTGAACCTCTTGGCGGCGTACGTCCGGCCGAGGACCAGCAGGAAGGCGATGAGACCGCCCGTCACGTGCAGGCCGTGGAAGCCGGTGGTCAGGTAGAACACCGTGCCGTACGGGTCGGAGGACAGCGAGAGGCCGTCCTTCTTCACCAGCTCGGTGTACTCGAAGACCTGGCCGCCGATGAAGACCGCGCCCATCACGAACGTGATGACGAACCACGTCCGGAGCTTCTTCACGTCACCGCGCTCGGCGGCGAAGACGCCGAGCTGGCAGGTGAGGGAGGAGAGCACCAGGATCGTGGTGTTCGTCGCGGAGAACGGAAGGTTCAAGGCGTGCGCCTTTTCCGTCCAGAACTCCGCGCCCATCACGGATCGCAGGGTGAAGTACATCGCGAAGAGGGCCGCGAAGAACATCAGCTCGGAGCTCAGCCAGATGATGGTTCCGACGCTGGTGAGGTTCGGTCGATTGACCGACGGGTGCGCGTGCCCGGTATCTACTGTCGTTACTGTCGCCACGACCGACATTATGTCGGTCGCTTATCCCGCCCTCACTCCGGGGGGTGCCGTTCGGAGTGTCCGGGGCGCGTGTCCTGCCCGAACGGCCCATCCGGGCGGGCTTCCGGCACCCTTCGAACAGGTGTTGAACGGGTGTTGACGGGGTGTGGAGCGGAGTAGCATCCGCGCAACGGCCGACCACCTTCACGGAGGAACGATGCAGTCGAGCGCCACGGTCCTGGTCTACAGCGACGACGCGAACACCCGCGCGCAGGTCCGCCTCGCGGCCGGGCGCCGGCCCGCCGCCGATGTTCCCCCGGTCGAGTTCGTGGAGTGCGCGACGCTGCCGGCGGTGCTCGCGGCCCTGGACGAGGGCGGCATCGACGTGTGCGTGCTCGACGGCGAGGCCGTGCCGGCGGGCGGCATGGGCGTGTGCCGGCAGATCAAGGACGAGGTCTTCCGCTGCCCGCCGGTGCTGCTCCTCATCGGCCGCCCGCAGGACGCCTGGCTGGCCACGTGGAGCCGCGCGGACGCCGCGGTCACCCTTCCGGTGGAACCGGTCGAGTTCGCGGCGTCCCTGGCGGCCCTGCTGCGCTCGCGTCTCTCCATCGACGCGTAGCACCGCCCGTACGGGTTACAGGCTCGGCCTGAGCCGGGCCTTCGCGTCCTCGGTGGCCGTGGGGTCGCCCTTCTCGGCCACCAGGGCGCTGCCCCGGCGCCACTTGTCCCAGCTCAGGTTCCAGTCGCCGAAGCCGTTGCCGAAGGTGTCCATCATCTGGCCTGAGCTGTTGACGACCTTGACGATGTCGCCCGGGCGGACGTTCTCGTAGAACCAGGCCGCGTTCCCGGTCGACATGCCGGTGCAGCCGTGGCTGACGTTGGCGACGCCCTGGGAGCCGACGGACCAGGGTGCGGCGTGGACGTACTCACCGCTCCAGGTGACCCGGGTGGCGTAGTAGACCGGCAGGTCGTACGACTCCGAGCTGCCCTCCGCGATGCCGATGCTGGTGCCGCGCATCCGGACGTAGTACTCCTTACCGAGCACCACTTTGATCCCGTTACGGGTGGAGAAGCCCGGTTTTCCGGTGGTCACCGGAATGGTGTTGATCACTTTTCCGTTCCGGCTCACCGTCATGTGGTGGGAGCCGGCGTCCGTGACGGCCTCGACGCGGTCGCCGATGGTCAGCGTGAGCGGCTTGGAGTCGCCGCCGTAGAGCTTGTCGCCCACCTTGACGCCGGCGAGGTTGCCGGTGGCGGTGACGGTCGCGCCGGTGGGCCAGTACTCCTTCGGGCGGTAGTGCAGCTTCTTGTCGTCCACCCAGTACCAGGAGCCCTCCACGGCCGGTACGGAGCGGACCTTGAGGGCGCGTTCGACCACCGCGCGGGCCTTCCTGTCCTTCACCGGGAGGCTGAGCTCCGCGGTGACGGGCTGTCCGACGCCGTACTTGCCCGCCTCCGGGCCGAACGTGACGGTGAGCGCCCGTTTGGCCGGGGCGGTCTCGAACGTGAACGTACGGGCTCCTGGGGCGCCGTCCTCGTCCTCGGTGGCCACCCGGACGGTGTAGCGGGCGCCGGCCGCCAGCGCGGCCGTGGAGCGCCACTTCTGCCCGTCGGCGGTGAGTTCGCCCGCCAGGTGGTGCCCGGACTCGTCGGTCGCGGTGACGTCGGTGATCCGCCCGTCCTCGCCCTTGGCGGTGATCTCCAGGGGCTTGTCGGGGTCGGCCTTCCGCCCGCCCGCGGGTGCGTTGAAGGCGATCTGGTCCGCCGCGTCGAAGGGCCTCGCCGACAGCGGATGGCCCCCGCCGCCCGCGCACGCCGTGACGCCCGCCGTGACGGTGAGGGCCAGAAGAGTGCAGCTCAGAACAGTCCGAATGCGCGGCGTGTCGTTCATGACTTCACGCTAAGAACAATCCTCGCGCCCGGCGCGCCGAGCGCGGCAAAAGAGGGGCCCGGCCGCTTCGTCGGAACCACGCGACCGGGCCCCTCGGGGTGTTACGGGGTGCTGCTACTGGTTCTGGTTCTCACCGCGGTAGAACTCGAACACCCAGCCGAAGATGCCGACCAGGATCAGCGGGGTCGAGAAGTACAGCAGCCACCAGCCCATCGCGATGGCGAGGAAGGCGAGCGCACCGCCGACGGCCAGCGAGAGCGGCTGCCAGCTGTGGGGGGCGAAGAAGCCCACCTCGCCGGCCTCGTCCGCGACGTCGGCCTCCTTGTCGTCCTGCGCCATGGCGTCGACCCGCTTGGCCGTGAAGGCCAGGTAGTAGCCGATCATGATGCAGAGACCGAACGCCAGGAACAGCGCCGTCGTACCGACCGGCTCCTTCGACCACACGCCATAGACGATCGCCATGGCGAGGACGAAGACGCTCAGCCAGATGAACATCTTGCCCTGGATCTTCACTTGCCGGCCTCCTTGCCGCCGCTGAGGGCCGCCACCTCGTGAGGCTTGTTCTCGAGCTGGTCGAGAGCCGCGATCTCAGGGTGGTGCAGGTCGAACGCCGGGGATTCGGAACGGATCCGCGGCAGGGTGAGGAAGTTGTGCCGCGGCGGCGGGCAGGACGTCGCCCACTCGAGCGAACGGCCGTAGCCCCACGGGTCGTCGACCTCGATCTTCTTGCCGTACTTGGCGGTCTTCCAGATGTTGTAGAAGAACGGCAGGATCGACAGGCCGAGCAGGAACGAGGAGATCGTCGAGATCGTGTTCAGCGCGGTGAAGCCGTCGGCGTCGAGGTAGTCCGCGTAACGACGCGGCATGCCCTCGGCACCGAGCCAGTGCTGCACCAGGAACGTGCCGTGGAAGCCGATGAACAGCGTCCAGAAGGTGATCTTGCCGAGGCGCTCGTCCAGCATCTTGCCCGTGAACTTCGGCCACCAGAAGTGGAAGCCGGAGAACATCGCGAAGACCACCGTGCCGAAGACGACGTAGTGGAAGTGCGCGACCACGAAGTACGAGTCGGAGATGTGGAAGTCCATCGGGGGCGAGGCCAGGATGACGCCGGTCAGACCACCGAAGGTGAAGGTGATCAGGAAGCCGACGGCCCAGAGCATCGGGGTCTCGAAGGACAGCGAGCCCTTCCACATCGTTCCGATCCAGTTGAAGAACTTCACGCCGGTCGGAACGGCGATGAGGAACGTCATGAAGGAGAAGAACGGGAGGAGCACGCCACCGGTGACGTACATGTGGTGGGCCCACACGGTCACGGACAGACCGGCGATCGCGATGGTCGCGGCCACCAGACCGATGTAGCCGAACATCGGCTTGCGGCTGAAGACCGGGATGACCTCGGAGATGATGCCGAAGAACGGCAGGGCGATGATGTACACCTCAGGGTGTCCGAAGAACCAGAAGAGGTGCTGCCACAGCAGTGCGCCGCCGTTGGCCGCGTCGAAGACGTGGGCACCGAACTTCCGGTCGGCCTCCAGGGCGAACAGCGCGGCCGCCAGGACCGGGAAGGCCAGCAGGACCAGGACACCGGTCAGCAGCACGTTCCAGGTGAAGATCGGCATGCGGAACATCGTCATGCCCGGGGCGCGCATGCAGATGATCGTGGTGATGAAGTTGACCGAGCCGAGGATCGTGCCGAAGCCGGAGAAGGCCAGACCCATGATCCACATGTCGGCGCCGACGCCCGGCGAGCGGACCGCGTCCGACAGCGGGGAGTAGGCGAACCAGCCGAAGTCGGCGGCACCCTGCGGGGTGAGGAAGCCGGCCACCGCGATGATCGAGCCGAAGAGGTACAGCCAGTAGGCGAACATGTTCAGCCGCGGGAACGCCACGTCGGGCGCGCCGATCTGCAGCGGCATGATCCAGTTCGCGAAACCGGCGAACAGCGGCGTCGCGAACATCAGCAGCATGATCGTGCCGTGCATCGTGAACGCCTGGTTGAACTGCTCGTTCGACATGATCTGCGTGCCCGGACGGGCCAGCTCGGCGCGCATGAAGAGCGCCATCAGGCCGCCGATGCAGAAGAAGGCGAACGACGTGACCAGGTACATCGTGCCGATGGTCTTGTGGTCGGTGGTCGTCAGCCACTTCACCACGACGTTGCCGGGCTGCTTGCGGCGAACCGGGAGCTCGTTCTCGTACGAGTCCTCAGCCGCGGCCGCACCCTGGGGTTCGTTGAGGATGCTCACAGTTGCTTCTTCTCCGCATTCCTGGCCGGGTCCGTCTGCGCAATGCCCGACGGGATGTAGCCGGTCTGCCCCTTCTCCGCCAGCTCCTTCAGGTGCTGCTGGTAGCGCTCCGGGGAGACCACCTTGACGTTGAAGAGCATCCGGGAGTGGTCGACACCGCACAGCTCGGCGCACTTGCCGAGGAAGGTGCCCTCCTGGGTCGGGGTGACCTCGAAGGCGTTCGGGTGACCCGGGATGACGTCCTGCTTCATCAGGAAGGGGACCACCCAGAAGGAGTGGATGACGTCACGGGAGGTCAGGACGAACCGGACCTTCTCGCCCTTGGGCAGCCACAGGGTCGGGCCCGGGTTGCCGGTCTGCGGGTTGCGGGTGCCGGGGATGCCGTAGTCGTAGACGCCGCCGGCGTTCTCCGGCAGCGCGTTCTTGTACCGGTCCGGAAGCGTCTCGAGGTTCTTGTCCGTCTTCGCGTCGCCGGTCACGCCGGGCACGTTCTCGATGTAGTTGAAGCCCCAGCTCCACTGGTAGCCGACCACGTTGATGGTGTGGGCGGGCTTGGCGGAGAGCTCGAGGAGCTTCGACTCGTCACGCGCGGTGAAGTAGAAGAGCACCGAGACGATGATGAGCGGGGTGACCGTGTACAGCGCCTCGATCGGCATGTTGTAACGGGTCTGCGGGGGTACCTCGACCTTGGTGCGGCTGCGCCGGTGGAAGATGGTGGCCCACAGGATGAGGCCCCACACCAGCACGCCGGTGGCGAGCGCGGCCGCCCACGAGCCCTGCCAGAGGGAGAGGATCCGCGGAGCCTCTTCCGTCACGGGGGTGGGCATGCCAAGGCGAGGGAAGTCTTCCCAGTTGTACGAGCAGCCGGTGGCTGTCGCCAGGATCAGGCCCGCAGTCAGCACCTGCGGCAGCTTCCGCCGCATCGGGCGCCGCGACGAGCGGTCGGAGCCGTTGGGACTCACGTAGCGCCTTCCCGAGAGTCTCGGCCCGCGTAGGTCGGCTGCCACGGCCGTCCGTCTCGCTGGTCGGTCGCCGCCCCGGCCGCGGGCAGGGGTTTGGATGTTTATGCGGACCAAACCCTACTGGACGCTATTTGGGGTCGCGCGGGGAGGGTGCCCAACGCGCCGTCCGAGTCCCCGAAGGAGTGGACCCGGGCCTTCCGCAGAGGGTTTCCCGGGGGCCGTACGGCGGTCGACCGGCGGCCGGGGCGCCGGTTCTGACGAGGGATCACGCGGGCGGGGCCGGGGCCTGCTCGGGGTTCGCGGCGGCAGGCCCTACCGTGGGCGGATGCCGTACTTCGACGCCGCGTCCGCCGCTCCGCTGCACCCCGTCGCCCGCCAGGCGCTCCTGGCCGCCCTGGACGAGGGCTGGGCCGATCCGGCCCGGCTGTACCGGGAGGGGCGGCGGGCCCGGCTGCTGCTGGACGCGGCACGGGAGGCCGCGGCGGAGGCGGTGGGCTGCCGCCCGGACGAACTGGTCTTCACTCCTTCGGGGACGCGCGCGGTTCACACGGGAATCTCCGGGGCGCTCGCCGGGCGCCGGCGCGTCGGGGACCGGCTCGTGGTGTCGGCCGTCGAACACTCCTCCGTGCTGCACGCCGGCGAGGCGCACGCGGCGGCGGGCGGGACGGTGGCCGAGGTGCCGGTGGGCAGGTCGGGCGCGGTGGACCCGGAGCGCTTCGCGGCGGCGCTCGACGCCCGTACCGCGCTGGCCTGTCTGCAGTCGGCCAACCACGAGGTGGGGACCGAGCAGCCGGTCGCCGAGGTGGCGGAGGTCTGCCGGGCGGCGGGGGTGCCGCTGCTCGTGGACGCGGCGCAGTCGCTCGGCTGGGGGCCGGTGGCGGAGGGCTGGTCGCTGCTCGCGGCGAGCGCGCACAAGTGGGGCGGCCCGTCGGGCGTGGGGCTGCTCGCGGTGCGCAAGGGTGTCCGGTTCGCCCCGCAAGGTCCGGGTGACGAGCGGGAGTCGGGGCGGGCGCCGGGCTTCGAGAACCTGCCGGCGATCGTGGCGGCGGCGGCCTCGCTGCGGGCGGTACGGGCGGAGGCGGCGGCCGAGTCGGCGCGGCTGCGGGCCCTGGTGGACCGGATCCGGACGCGGGTGCCGGAGCTGGTGCCGGACGTGGAGGTGGTCGGCGATCCGGTGCGGCGACTGCCGCACCTGGTCACCTTCTCCTGTCTCTATGTCGACGGAGAGGCGCTGCTGCACGAGCTGGACCGGGAGGGTTTCTCCGTTTCGTCCGGTTCGTCGTGCACGAGCTCCACGCTGACGCCCAGCCATGTGCTGCGCGCCATGGGCGTCCTGAGTGAGGGAAACGTCCGGGTCTCGCTGCCGGCGGGCACGGCGGAGGAGGACGTGGACCGCTTCCTCGCCGTCCTGCCGGGCCTCGTCGCCGGCGTGCGCGAGCGGCTCGGCGCCCCGCACCCGGCGGCCGTGTCGGACGGGGCACCGGACACGCTCCTGGTCGACGCCCTCGGCAAGCGCTGCCCGATCCCGGTGATCGAGCTGGCCAGGGTGATCGGTGACGTGCCCGTGGGCGGCACGGTGACCGTGCTCTCCGACGACGAGGCGGCCCGGCTGGACATCCCGGCCTGGTGCGAGATGCGCGGCCAGGAGTACGTGGGCGAGGAGCCGTCGCCGAAGGGCGGCACCGCGTACGTGGTGCGCCGGGTGGCGTGACACGGCGGGACCCCGGGTGCCGTCGGGCGCCCGGGGTCCGGTGGTCGGACGGTCAGGCCAGGTGGGCCTGGACCTCGGCGGCGGCCTCGTCGCCGTACGCCTTGGTGAAGCGCTCCATGAAGTTGGTGCGGCGCAGGGTGTACTCCTGGGTGCCCAGGGTCTCGATCACCAGGGTGGCGAGCATGCAGCCGACCTGGGCGGCGCGCTCCAGGCTGACGCCCCAGCCGAGGCCGGTCAGGAAGCCGGCCCGGAAGGCGTCGCCGACGCCGGTCGGGTCGACCTTGGCCTCCTCCTCCGGGCAGCCGACCTCGATCGGGTCCTCGCCGGCCCGCTCGATGCGCACGCCGCGCGAGCCGAGGGTGGTGACCCGGTGGCCGACGCGGCCGAGGATCTCCTCGTCGGTCCAGCCGGTCTTCGACTCGATGAGGCCCTTCTCGTACTCGTTGGAGAAGAGGTAGGCCGCGCCGTCCATGAGGGTGCGGATCTCGTCGCCGCCCATGCGGGCGATCTGCTGCGAGAAGTCGGCGGCGAAGGGGATCCGGCGGGTGCGGCACTCCTCGGTGTGGCGCAGCATCGCCTCGGGGTCGTCGGCGCCGATGAGCACCAGGTCCAGGCCGCCCACGCGGTCGGCGACGGCCTTGAGCTCGATCAGCCGGGCCTCGCTCATGGCGCCGGTGTAGAAGGAGCCGATCTGGTTGTGGTCCGTGTCGGTGGTGCACACGAAGCGGGCGGTGTGCAGCACCTCGGAGATGCGGACGGAGCCGGTGTCGACGCCGTGCCGGTCGAGCCAGGCGCGGTACTCGTCGAAGTCGTAGCCGGCCGCGCCCACCAGGATCGGGTTGCCGCCGAGCTGCCCCATGCCGAAGCAGATGTTCGGGGCGACGCCGCCCCGGCGGACGTCGAGGTTGTCGACCAGGAACGACAGCGAGACCGTGTGAAGCTGGTCCGCGACGAGCTGGTCGGCGAACCTGCCGGGGAAGGTCATGAGGTGGTCGGTGGCGATGGAGCCGGTGACTGCGATACGCACGGCTGGGCGCTCCTGGTGGAGGGACGGCAATGACAGTTCACGCTACCGGCTGCGGGTGCGGAAGCCGAACAGCGGAAACTACCCCAGAGTAGGGCTTTTCCCCGAAGCCGGAGCGTGCGTACGGTGCGGCCATGACCGAGTACCCCGCTCCTCGTGAGCCCCAGGAGTCCGATTTCAGCCTCGCCGAGCTGTGCGGGGACGGCGCGCGGATGGCCCCGCACTGGGTGACTCCGTCAAGTCCGGCGGCCGCACCGGTGTCCCCCGCGCTGATCCACGGCGTCGAGGTGCCGGCCGCGTCGGCCAGACTGATCGCCGCCACCTCCGAGTACGGGGTCTGAGACACCCCTGGAGCCGCCGGTCCGCCACCGGCCGTCACCGGTCCGGAGCAACCGGGGAACCGGAACCGCGTCGCCCTCGTCCCATGGGTGTCCTTCCGCAGGGATGCCACGTCTGGAGGAGCACGCGGTGAGCAGCAGTACGGAGAACCGGCCCGGGAAGCGCGGACCGCTTCTGGTCGCCTCGGTGGCGGCGGGAGTGCTCCTCGTGGGCGGCGGAGGCGTGTACTACGCCACCACGGCCCAGGGCGACGGCGGAGGCGCGAAGGCCGCCGAGGAGACGGCCGCCGCTCCCCCGCCGCTGAACCTGGGCGGCACGACGGACGGCGGTCCGGGGATCGCGCCGGGTGAGCCCGACCCGGGCGGCGGCCCCAGCGGGACCGTCTACACAGCCAAGGGCCCGCTCCCCCATGGGCCCTCCTCGGCCGCGGTCCACCGGCCCGAGGGCCGGGTCACCTCGGCGGAGGTGACCCGGCTCGCCGAGGCCCTGGGGATCCCGGGCACCCCGCAGCTGGTCGGCGAGGTGTGGCGGCTCGCCCCGGAGAAGGACGCCTCGGGGCTGCGCCTCGACGTGTCGGCGAAGGCGCCGGGCAGCTGGACGCTCAGCCGGTACGACGGCGGCCCGGTCGGCGACACCTGCCTCAAGGGCAAGGCCTGCCCTCCGCCCGGGGAGGCGAAGCCGCCGGCCGGCGGCTCACCGGTGAGCGAGGCCGCGGCGAAGGCGGCGGCCGCGCCGGTGCTCAAGGCGATCGGCCAGGACGACGCCAAGGTGGACGCGAGCCAGGTGATGAACGGGTCCGAGCGGGTGGTCAACGCCGACCCGGTGGTGGGCGGGCTGCCCACGTACGGCTGGTCCACGGGGATCCACATCGGCCCCGACGGCTCGGTGACGGCCGGCAGCGGGCGCCTGAAGGAGCCCGTGAAGGGCCACACCTATCCGGTGGTCGGTGCGGAGAAGGCGCTCGCCGAGCTGAACGAGGCCTCCAAGGGCACCGGACCGATCGGCATCGGGGGCTGCGCGACGGACCCGCCGGCCGGCACGGCCGACCAGCCCCGGGACATGCCGCTGACCGAGGGCGACGGCAAGACCGAGGGCGGGACGGGGCAGGCGCCCTGCCAGTCGATCGTCGACATGGCGCCGCCGGAGCAGGTGACGGTGACGGGCGCGGTGTTCGGTCTGGCCGCGCAGTACGTGGACGGCGAGCAGGTGCTCGTGCCGGCGTGGCTGTTCACGGCGCAGGCCAAGCCCGGGACCGAGCCGTACACGGTGGTGCGCACGGCGGTGGACGCGCGCTATCTGACCCCGCCGGCCAAGCCCTCGCCCACCCCCACGCCGGCGCCCGACCAGGGGACGGCGCCGGAGCGGCAGGTCACCTCGTTCACGACGGACGCCGGTGGCCGGAAGCTGTCGGTGACCTTCTGGGGCGGGGCGTGCTCCGACTACGCGGTGACGGCGGAGGAGAGCCCGCGGCAGGTCGTGGTGCGGATCAAGGAGACGCCGCGCGAGCCGGGCAGGGCCTGCATCATGGTCGCCCTGCAGATCACGAAGACGGTGACCCTCCAGGCGCCGCTGGGTGACCGGCCGGTCGTGGACGGGGCCAGCAGCCAGGCGGTGCCCCGGCAGTAGACGTCCGGCACCGCGTGAGAACGCGCGTGAGGGCGGCACCCGGACCTCCGGGTGCCGCCCTCACGCGTGCTACGGCTCAGCCGAAACCTGCGGGCTTAGCTGAAGCTGTCGCCGCAGGCGCAGGAGCCCGTGGCGTTCGGGTTGTCGATCGTGAAGCCCTGCTTCTCGATGGTGTCGACGAAGTCGATCGAGGCGCCGCCCAGGTACGGGGCGCTCATGCGGTCGGTGACGACCTTGACGCCGCCGAAGTCCTTGACGACGTCGCCGTCGAGCGAGCGCTCGTCGAAGAACAGCTGGTAACGCAGGCCGGAGCAGCCACCGGGCTGAACGGCGACGCGCAGCGCCAGGTCGTCACGGCCCTCCTGGTCGAGCAGGGCCTTGACCTTGGCCGCGGCGGCGTCGGACAGGAGGATGCCGTCGCTGACAGTGGTCTTCTCGTCCGATACGGACATCTGCTTCTCTCCCGGGTTGGTACGGAGACTGCTTGCCGACGGTTGCAACCGGCGGGGCCGCGGATTCATTCCGGGCCGAGGCGTGTCTTTCCCCTTCATGCTCGCACACCGCGCCCGGAGACGGGGAAGGCGAAGTCGCGGTACGTCCGGAGAGGCGGGAGGCGAATTCGTCACATCGACACTATGGACATCGTCAAAGTGACGTGAACCGGTTATGATAGATAGCGTCATTTAGACGAAAAGGCTTTACGAGGCTCACTGTAGAAAGGGTGCGTGACGTGACCACCGCCCAGCCCCTGGACGTCCAGCCGACGCCGCTCGCCCTTCTCCTGCTCGGCCGCGAGGCCGACCCCAAGAGCGAGCGTGGCGTGGAGTGCCCCGGCGACCTGCCGTCGCCGTCCGACCCCGACCTGGTGGAACGCGCCCGCGTCGCCAAGGAGAAGCTCGGGGACAAGGTCTTCGTCCTCGGGCACCACTACCAGCGCGACGAGGTCATCCAGTTCGCCGACGTCACCGGCGACTCCTTCAAGCTCGCCCGTGACGCCGCCGCCAAGCCGGAGGCCGAGTACATCGTCTTCTGCGGCGTGCACTTCATGGCCGAGTCGGCGGACATCCTGACCGGTGACGACCAGAAGGTCGTGCTGCCCGACCTGGCCGCCGGCTGCTCGATGGCCGACATGGCCACCGCCGAGCAGGTGGCCGAGTGCTGGGACGTGCTCACCGAGGCCGGCATAGCCGAGCAGGTCGTGCCCGTCTCGTACATGAACTCCTCCGCCGACATCAAGGCCTTCACCGGCAAGCACGGCGGCACCATCTGCACCTCGTCGAACGCGAAGCGCGCCCTGGACTGGGCCTTCGAGCAGGGCGAGAAGGTGCTCTTCCTGCCGGACCAGCACCTGGGCCGCAACACGGCCGTCCGCGACATGGGCATGTCGCTGGACGACTGCGTGGTCTACAACCCGCACAAGCCGAACGGCGGCCTGACCGCCGAGGAGCTGCGCGGCGCGAAGATGATCCTTTGGCGCGGGCACTGCTCGGTGCACGGCCGGTTCAGCCTGGACTCGGTCAACGACGTGCGCGAGCGCATCCCGGGCGTCAACGTGCTCGTCCACCCCGAGTGCAAGCACGAGGTCGTGGCCGCCGCCGACTACGTGGGCTCCACGGAGTACATCATCAAGACGCTGGAGGCGGCCCCGGCCGGCTCGAAGTGGGCCATCGGCACCGAGCTGAACCTGGTCCGCCGCCTGGCGAACCGCTTCGCCGACGAGGGCAAGGAGATCGTCTTCCTCGACAAGACGGTCTGCTTCTGCTCGACCATGAACCGGATCGACCTGCCGCACCTGGTGTGGACCCTGGAGTCCCTCGCCGAGGGCAACCTGGTCAACCGGATCCAGGTCGACAAGGAGACGGAGTCCTTCGCCAAGCTCGCCCTGGAGCGGATGCTGGCGCTGCCGTAACGATTCCTCGTACGGACAGACGGAAGGGGCGCCCCGCGTGTGCGGGGCGCCCCTTCGTCGTGCCTGCCGTGCGGATCAGACCGCGGCCGGCTCCTTCGCCTGCGGCGGGACCGGCGCGTCGCCTGCCTTCGCCCCTCGCTTCGCCGCCTTCTTCTTCGCGCGGCGCTCCTTGCGGAGCTCCACCATCGCGTAGAGCGTCGGGACCAGCAGCAGGGTCAGCAGCGTCGAGGTGATCAGACCGCCGATCACCACCACGGCCAGCGGCTTCGCGATGAAGCCGCCCTCGCCGGTGATGCCGAGCGCCATCGGGAGCAGCGCGAAGATCGTCGCCAGGGCCGTCATCAGGATCGGGCGCAGCCGGTGCCGTCCGCCCTCGATCACCGCTTCGACCACGCCCAGGCCCTGGGCCCGGTACTGGTTGATCAGGTCGATCAGGACGATCGCGTTGGTGACCACGATGCCGATCAGCATCAGCATGCCGATCATCGCCGGCACGCCCATGGGCGTGCCCGTCGCGACGAGCAGGCCGATGGCGCCGGTCGCCGCGAACGGGATGGAGACCAGCAGGATCAGCGGCTGGACCAGCGAGCGGAAGGTCGCGACCAGGAGCATGAAGACGATCGCGACGGCCGCCAGCATCGCCAGGGCCATGCTGCTCGCCGCCTCGGCCTGGTCCTCGGAGACACCGCCGATGGTGGCGGTGGCGCCGTCCGGGAGGTCGAGACCGTCGATCTTCTTCTGGAGGGCCGCGCTGACCTCACCGGTGTTGTCGGTGGTCGGCTTGGCGGTGATCGTCGCCGCGCGGGCGCCGTCGATCCGGGTCATGGAGACCGGGCCCGCCACCAGCTCGACGGTGGCGACGTCGCCCAGCTTCACCGGGCCGAGCGGCAGCGCCTTCAGGTCGGCCAGGGTGGTGGCCGGCTTCGCCGAGGTGATCAGGACGTCCCGCTCGGTGTCGTCGAGGGTCGCCTTGGCGGCCGGGATGCCACGCACGGCCTGGGAGACGACCATGCCGAGGGTGGTGTCGTCGAAGCCCGCGTCGGCGGCCTTCTCGTTGGCCTTCACCGAGATCCGGGGCACCGACTGCGACAGGTCGCTCTGGACGTCCCTGACGTCCTTCAGCTCCGCCACCGCGTTCCTGACCTGCTCGGAGGCCTTCTTCAGGACCGCCGGGTCGCCGGCCTTGACGACCACGCTCAGGTCCTGGTTGCCGAAGCCGTCACCGGCCGCGATGGAGGTGTCGCCGATGCCGTCGAGCCTGCCGAGCGCCGCGTCGATCGCGTCACGGGTCTTCTCGTACGAGGCGGAGTCCTCCAGGGTGACCTGGAAGGAGGCCTGGTTGGAGCCGGTGCCGCCGCCGAAGGCCGCCATGAAGCCGGAGGAGCCGACGGTGACCTGGTAGTCCTTGACGCCCTCGGTGTCGGCGAGGACCTTCTCGATCTTCTTCGCGGCCTCGTCGGAGGCGCCGAGGGCGGTGCCGGGCGCCAGCTTCTGCTTGACCGTCAGGACCTGCTGCTCACCCTGGTCGAAGAAGTTGGTCTTGAGCAGGCCGCCCATCCCGAAGGTGCCGAAGAGCACCACGAGGGCGATGGCCACGCTGGTGAGACGGCGCCGGGTCGCGAACCGCAGCACCGGCACGTACGCGCGCTGCAGCCTGCTCCTGTTCTCCTTCTCCTCGGCCAGCCTGCGGGCCTCCTCCGGGTCCTCCGGGGTGCCCTTGGGCGCGCGCAGGAACCAGTACGAGAGGACCGGCACGACCGTGAGCGAGACGAGCAGCGACGCGAGGAGCGCGGCGGTGACGGTCAGGCTGAACGAGCCGAAGAGCTCGCCGATCATGCCGCCGACCAGACCGATCGGCAGGAAGACGGCGACGGTGGTGAGCGTCGAGGAGGTGACCGCGCCGGCGACCTCCCTGACCGCCGTGATGATCGCGGCCTGGCGCTCCTCGCCGTAGCCGAGGTGCCGCTTGATGTTCTCCAGGACCACGATCGAGTCGTCGACGACCCGGCCGATGGCGATGGTGAGCGCGCCGAGCGTCAGCACGTTCAGCGACAGGTCGCGGGTCCACAGCACGATCAGGGCGAGGACGACCGACAGCGGGATGGAGACCGCGGTGACCAGGGTGGAGCGCAGCGAGGCGAGGAAGACCAGGATGACGAGGACGGCCATGACGAGGCCGAGCGCGCCCTCGGTGGTGAGGCCGGAGATCGACTTGGCGACGGCCGGGCCCTGGTCGGAGACCACGGTCAGCTCGGCGCCCGCGCCCAGGTCCTTGCGCAGCTGCGGCAGCTTGTCCTCGACCGCGTCGGAGATGGCGACGGCGCTGCCGTCCTTGTCCATGGTGGCCATCACGGCGAGGCTGGGCCGGCCGTTGGTGCGGGTGACGGAGACGCGGCGCGACTCCTCCTGCTCGACCGTGGCGACGTCGCCGAGGCGGACCGCCCTGCCCTTCTCGGGCTTGATCCGCAGGTCCTCGATCTGCTTCAGCGAGGTGTAGCCGCCGCCGACCTGGACGGTGCGGCTCTTGCCGGCCTCCGAGAAGGCGCCGGCGGGCATGGTGCCGCCGCCGTTCCTGATCGCCTCGGCGAGCTTCGCCGGGCTCAGGCCGGCCGCCGCGAGCCTGCGGTCGTCGGGCGTGACGGAGACCTGGAGGTCCTGCACCCCGTCGACGGTGACCTGGGCGACGCCGTCGATGTCCTCGAGGACCGGGACGACGGTCCGCTCCAGCTGGTCGGCGAGTGCCTGCTGGTCCTTGTCGGAGGTGACGGCGAGGACGACGGTCGGGATGTCGTCGGTGGAGCCGGCCACCACCTGCGGGTCGACCGAGTCGGGCAGCGTGGCCCGGGCCCGGTTCACGGCCTGCTGGACGTCGGCGACGAGCTGCTTGGTCCCCTCGTCCCCGTAGTCGAAGCTGGCCATGATGACGGCGCTGCCCTCGGAGGCGGTGGACGTGATGCCCTTGATGCCGTCGACGGCCTTGAGGTTGTTCTCGATCGGCTGGACCACCTGCTTCTCGACCACGTCGGGCGAGGCGCCCTGGTACGGGGCGAGGATCGAGACCATCGGGAGCTCGATCGAGGGGAACAGCTGCTGCTTCAGCTGCGGGATCGCGATCACTCCGAAGAGGAGCGCGACGAGGGACATCAGCCCGATCAGGGCCCGTTGCGCGAGGCTGAATCTGGACAGCCAGGACATGGGGACTCTCTTCTGTGGCGTACTCGGCGACGGGACACCCTCAGGGGCCCCCAGGGGTGTCCGCTTATACGATCAGCCACGCGAAGGGCCCGATCCTCGGCCCCCGGGCCCAATTCCTTATGCCGCGCATACCGCGTCTGGAGTACGCCCGCCCCCGGGGTCACTCCACCCTTGGACGTACGAGCCCCGACTCGTAGGCCGTGACGACCAGCTGGGCCCGGTCGCGGGCGCCCAGCTTGGCCATGGTCCGGTTCACATGGGTCTTCACGGTGAGCGGGCTGACGTCGAGCCGCTCGGCGATCTCGTCGTTGGAGTGGCCGCCCGCCACCAGGACGAGCACCTCGCGCTCGCGGGCGGTGAGCGCCGACAGGCGCTCGGAGTAGGCCGGGGCCTCCTGGCCCGCGTCCGCGCCGCCGCCCTGCGCGAGGAACGTGGCGATCAGGCCCTTCGTCGCGGCCGGCGAGAGCAGCGCCTCGCCCGCGTGCGCGATGCGGATGGCGCCGAGCAGCTCCTCCGGCTCCGCGCCCTTGCCCAGGAAGCCGGAGGCCCCGGCGCGCAGCGACTGCACCACGTACTCGTCCACCTCGAAGGTGGTCAGCATGACGATCCGTACGTCCGACAGCTCGGGGTCCGCGGTGATCAGGCGGGTGGCGGCCAGGCCGTCGGTGCCGGGCATCCGGATGTCCATGAGGACGACGTCCGCCTTGGTGGCCCGGGCCAGGGCCACCGCCTCGGCGCCGTCGGCGGCCTCGGCGACCACCTCCATGTCGGGCTCGGAGTTGACCAGGACCTTGAAGGCGCTGCGCAGCAGGGCCTGGTCGTCGGCGAGCAGCACCCTGATGGGCGTGCCCTCGTGGGTCGTCATGTGTCGTCGTCCTCCCCCGTGCGGCCGGTCACGGGCAGTATCGCCTGCACCCGGAAGCCGCCTCCGTAGCGGGGTGCGGCGGTCAGCGTGCCGCCCAGGGCGGTCACCCGCTCGCGCATGCCGACCAGGCCGTGCCCGCCGCCGGGCACGGGTTCGGCGATCAGCGGGCCGTCGTCGAGGACGGTGATCTCGACGGTGCGGCCGACCCGGACCACGCTGACCTCCGCCCTCGCCTCGGGCCCCGCGTGCTTGCGCACGTTGGTGAGCGACTCCTGGATGATCCGGTACGCGGCGAGGTCGACGGCCGCCGGCAGGGCGGCGCCGCCGTCGGTGCGGGCCAGCTCGACCGGGAGCCCGGCGTTGCGGAAGGTGGTCAGCAGGTCGTCGAGGACGGCGAGGCCCGACACCGGCTCCGTGGGAGCCTCCGGGTCGCCCGACTGGCGCAGCAGCCCGACGGTGGCACGCAGCTCGTCCAGCGCCGAACGGGAGGCGGTGCGCACGTGCGCCAGGGCCTCCTTGGCCTGGTCGGGGCGCTTGTCCATCACGTGCGCGGCGACCCCGGCCTGCACGTTCACCAGCGCGATGTGGTGGGCCACCACGTCGTGGAGGTCGCGGGCGATCCGCAGCCGTTCCTCCGCGACCCGCCGCCGGGCCTCCTCCTCGCGGCTGCGCTCGGCGCGCTCGGCCCGCTCCCGTATGGCGTCCACGAAGGCCCTGCGGCTGCGCACCGCGTCCCCGGCCGCCGCGGCCATCCCGGTCCAGGCGAAGACGCCCAGGTTCTCCTGCGCGTACCAGGGCGTCGGCCCGAAGACCATGGCGGCGAAGGTCACCGCGGTCATGGTGGCCAGGCCGAGCCGCCAGGTGGTGGGCCGGTCGGTGCGGGAGGCGACGGTGAAGAGGGCCACGACGGCGCTCATGGTGACCGGGGCCGGGCGTTCGTCGCCGATCAGCGCGACCAGGGAGAAGAGGGTGGTGGCCGCGAGCACCGCGATGGGCTGCCGGCGCCGGAACACCAGCGCGGCGGCCCCGAGCAGCATCAGGACCACGCCGAAGGCGGTGGGCACCCGGTCGCCGAAGGTGGGCCCGTCCGGGCTGCCGTGCGGGTCGGTGAAGGAGCCGGTGACCATGCACGCGAGCACGACGAGGGCCAGGCCCGCGTCGAAGGCCAGAGGATGCGCCCGCAGCCGGTGCCGGGTCCGCGCGAGCGGGGTCGCGAGCGGGGTGCCGTTGGTCGTCACAGCAGAAGACGGTACGGGGTCGCGGGACCCGGACGCACCGATGCCCCGTCCCTGGGGAACGGGGCATCGGAAGGAGCGCTCAGCCGGGGATGAGGCCGTCGTCGGAGAGCATCGCCCGGACCTCGTCGAGCGTCGCGTCAGGAGCGGGCAGGATCAGCTCGGAGGGTTCCAGCGCGTCGTCGGGCAGCGGCTCGCCGAGCTCCCGGACCTTGTCGAGCAGGGCGTGGAGCGTGCGGCGGAAGCCCGCCTCGTCGCCCGAGTCCATCTCCTCCAGGAGCTCGTCGTCGAGCTTGTTCAGCTCGGCGAAGTGACTGTCCGCCAGCGTGAGCTGGCCCTCCCCCATGATCCGTACGATCATGACGTGCCGTCCTCGTGCCGAAGGGGTTACTTCTCGAAACGGGGCTGGGACTGCTGCTGGTTCTGGTTCTGCGCGGTGCCGTTGCCGCCCTCGATGGCCTGCTGCTGCGCCGAGGTGCCCCCGGCCAGCTCGGCCTTCATCCGCTGCAGCTCGAGCTCCACGTCCGTACCGCCGGAGAGCCGGTCGAGCTCCGCCTGGATGTCGTCCTTGGCCAGACCGGACTGGTCGTCGAGGGCGCCCGAGGCGAGCAGCTCGTCGATCGCGCCGGCCCGCGCCTGGAGCTGGGCGGTCTTGTCCTCGGCCCGCTGGATCGCCAGGCCGACGTCGCTCATCTCCTCCGAGATGCCGGAGAACGACTCGGCGATCCGGGTCTGCGCCTGGGCGGCCGTGTACGTCGCCTTGATCGTCTCCTTCTTCGTGCGGAAGGCGTCGACCTTGGCCTGGAGCCGCTGCGCGGCGAGGGTGAGCTTCTCCTCCTCGCCCTGCAGGGTCTGGTGCTGCACCTCCAGGTCACTGACCTGCTGCTGCAGCGCGGCCCGGCGGGACAGCGCCTCGCGCGCCAGGTCCTCGCGGCCGAGCGCCAGCGCCTTGCGGCCCTGGTCCTCCAGCTTGGCGGACTGGCCCTGGAGCTGGTTCAGCTGCAGTTCGAGCCGCTTGCGGGAGGTCGCCACGTCGGCGACGCCGCGGCGCACCTTCTGCAGCAGCTCCAGCTGCTTCTGGTAGGAGTAATCGAGGGTCTCGCGCGGATCCTCGGCCCGGTCGAGGGCCTTGTTTGCCTTCGCGCGGAAGATCATCCCCATACGCTTCATCACACCGCTCATGGGCTTCGCGCGCCCCCTTCTGACGGACTCGGCTCCAGCACTCCAACAAGAACCACAGTACGGTTCCTCTCTCCATTACCGCACTGTTCGGGGCCCGATGTGCTCCTCCCCAAGGACGAGTGGAGATCACCGCACCTCCGGCCCAGGGAGTAGGGAGACCCCTGGCCGCCCCGTTCCCCGCAGGCGGAGACGCAGGGTGTTAGCGGATCGTTCCCGGCCGTGCTGGGGTCCATGCCTGGCAGCACGTACCCTTGGCCTTGTGTTCCGTAGCCGTTCGAAGGATGAGAAGGCCCCCACCGACCAGGTGACGGCGGACCTCTCCAAGCAGCCCCGCGACCCGCAGGCCCCCAAGGGCCGCCCGACCCCGAAGCGGAGCGAGGCCCAGACCCAGCGCCGCCGGGCGCAGTCAGCACCGCTGGACCGCAAGGAGGCCACCAAGCGTCAGCGCGAGGCCCGCCGTGCGGACCTGGCCCGTCAGCGCGAGGCGCTGAACAGCGGTGACGAGCGTTTCCTGCCGGCCCGTGACAAGGGCCCGGTGCGGCGGTTCGTCCGCGACTTCGTCGACTCGCGTTTCGCGGTCGCGGAGTTCTTCCTGCCGATGGCCGTGGTGATCCTGGTCCTGTCGCTGTTCGGCAACACCAACCGCCAGCTGCAGAACATCTCGCTGCTGCTGTGGGCCGGTGTCATCGTCATGATCGTCATCGACTCGATCGGCATCTGGCTCCGGCTGCGCAAGCAGCTGGCCGAGCGCTTCCCGAACGAGTCGAAGCGCGGCGCGATCGCGTACGGCCTGATGCGCACGCTCCAGATGCGCCGGCTGCGGCTGCCGAAGCCGCAGGTCAAGCGCGGAGAGCGGCCCTGAGCGCGGAGGAATCGGCCACGGGTGAGGTGCTGCCCGTCGTCGGCCCCTGGTCCGCCGTGCCCGGCGGACTGCGCGACACCGTCCGACAGGAGCTGATCGCGCGCCAGCTCGACGAGCAGATAGCCGCCCGCTACCCGGTGGGGCAGCGGCTTCGGATCCTCGACGCGGGCATGGGCCAGGGCACCCAGGCCCTGCGCCTGGCCCGCGCCGGTCACACCGTGACCGGCCTGGAGGCCGATCCCGAGCTGCTCAAGACCGCGCGCGAGTCGCTGGCGACCGAACCCGCCGGCATCCGCGAGCGGGTCCGGCTGATCGAGGGCGACGGGCGCGAGACCGGGGTGCACTTCCTGCCCGGCAGCTTCGACGTCGTCCTGTGCCACGGCGTGCTCCTGCACGCCGACGAACCGGACGCGCTGCTCGCGGGCCTGGCCCGGATGCTGGCGCCCGGCGGTCTGCTGTCCCTGGTGGTACGGAACGCGGAGGCGCTGGCCATGCGGCCGGGCCTCGCCGGGGACTGGGCGGGCGCGCTCGCCGGCTTCGACGCGGACGTCTACGCCGACGGGAGCGGCGCGAAGGTACGGGCCGACCGCCTGGACGCGCTCACGTCGACCCTCGCCGGCATCGCGGCGCCGCTGCACGCCTGGTACGGCGTGCACGTCTTCACCGACGGCCTTCGCGGCGACGTCGGTCTCCCGGCCGCCGACGAACTGGAACGCCTTCTGGCCGCCGAGGACCGCGCCGGCCGCACGGACCCGTACCGCCGGATCGCCGGACTGCTGCATCTCTGCGGGGTCCGCGGCTGAGCCGGCGGCCGAAGGCCGGCCGACAGCGGTCAGGTGATCGGGACGCGGACGCGTCCTGATCGGTGTGACCGCCATCGAACCGGCCTCCGGGCCCGCCACCGCCGTACCCGCCCGTCTGGTCCGGCGCGCCCTCTACGCGCACTTCCGCCCGCACCGGGCCGCCGTCGCGCTGGGCGCGCTGCTCGCGCTGATCGGCGCGGCGAGCGGCCTCGCCCAGCCGCTCGCCGCGAAGGCGCTGGTGGACCGGCTGGGACAGGACGAACCGATCGCCGCCGTCCTGCTCGCGCTCACCGCCCTCGTGGTGTTCGGCACGGCGGTCGAGGCGCTCGGCTCGTACGTCCTGGAGCGCACCGCCGAGTCCGTGGTGCTCGCCGCCCGGCGCTCGCTGATCGGGCGGCTGCTGCGGCTGCGGCTGCCGGAGGTCGAGAAGACCCAGCCCGGCGACCTGATGTCCCGGATCACCTCCGACACCACCCTGCTGCGCGCCGTCACCACCCAGTCCGTGGTGTCGGCGGCCACCGGCGGGCTCTCCTTCGTCGCCACGCTCGTCCTCATGGGCTTCATGGACCCGGTCCTGCTGGGCGTCACGCTCGGCGTGATCGTGGTGATCGGCGGCGCGGTCGCGCTGCTCATGCCGCGGATCGCGGCAGCGACCCGGCGCTCGCAGGAGGCGGTCGGAGAGATCTCCACGGTTTTGGAGCGGGCCTTCGGCGCCTTCCGCACGATCAAGGCGTCGGGCGCGGAGGCCCGCGAGACGGCCGTCGTGGAAGCGGCGGCCGAACGGGCCTGGCGGCACGGCGTGAAGTCGGCGAAGTGGCAGTCGCTCGCCGGGTCGTCGATCGGCCTCGCCGTACAGGTGTCGTTCCTCGCCGTGCTGGGCATCGGCGGCGCGCGGGTGGCGTCGGGAGCGACGACGGTCTCGTCGCTGATCGCCTTCCTGCTGTTCCTCTTCTACCTGATCGAGCCGGTGTCGAAGCTGGTGGAGGCGGCGACCCAGTTCCAGGTGGGCTCGGCGGCGGTGTCGCGGATCCTGGAGGCGGAGGCGCTGGAGGTCGAGGAGACCGGGGAGGCCCCGAAGGCTGCGGGCGCCGGGCGGGAGGGCCGGGCCGCGGGCGGCGGGGCCGCCTCGGTCGTCTTCGACGACGTCGCCTTCCGGTACCGGGACGACCTGCCGGCGGTCCACCACGGCGTCTCCTTCGAGGTCCCCGGCCGGGGCATGACCGCGTTCGTGGGACCGTCCGGGGCGGGCAAGACGACGGTGTTCGGGCTGATCGAGCGCTTCTACGAGGCGACCGGCGGCCGGGTCCTGGTCGACGGACGCGACGTACGGGACTGGCCGCTCGCCGAACTGCGGGCCTCCATCGGGTACGTGGAGCAGGACGCGCCCGTCCTGTCCGGAACCCTCCGCGAGAACCTGACCTTCGCCGCGCCGGACGCCACCGAGGAGGAGATCCGGCAGGTGCTCGTACGGGCCAGGCTCGACGGTCTGGTGGAACGGCTGCCGGAGGGGCTCGACACCGTCGTGGGCCACCGCGGCTCCAAGCTGTCGGGCGGCGAGCGGCAGCGGGTCGCCGTCGCGAGGGCGCTCCTGCGCAAGCCGCGGCTGCTGCTGCTCGACGAGGCCACCTCCCAGCTGGACGCGGTGAACGAGCTGGCGCTGCGGGACGTGGTGGCCGAGGTGGCCAGGGACGTGACGGTCCTGGTCGTGGCGCACCGGCTGTCGACGGTGACGATGGCGGACCGGATCGTCGTGATGGAGGCCGGCCGGGTACGGGCGGTGGGGACGCACGCGGAGCTGGTGGCGGGCGACGAGCTGTACGGGGAGCTGGCGGCGACCCAGTTCCTGGCGGCGGAGGCGGCGGCGGAGGGGACGCGGGTGGGGACGGCCTGACCGGGCATCCCGGCAGCGGCGACGTCCGGGGCGGCGGGATCCCCTCCCCCTGATCGGGCGACTTCACCGAGGCGCCGGGTTCCGGGGGCGCCGAGACTTCGGTCATGAGACGTCTCCTGCTTCCCCTCGCCGCCGGGACCTGCGCCGTCGCCCTGCTCGGCGGCTGTTCGGCGGGGCCGGCGCCCCGGGCCGAGCGGTCCACCCAGGCGGCCGCCGTCCCGCTCGCCGCCAACGAGCTCCAGGACGACTACCGGTCGGTGATCAGGAACGTGCTGCCGTCGGTCGTCCAGATCGACGCGTCGGAAAGCCTGGGTTCGGGTGTCGTCTACGACGGGAAGGGCCACGTCGTCACCAACGCGCACGTGGTCGGCGGGGAGCGGGTCTTCAGGGTCACGGCGGCCACGGGCGGGCAGCCGGTGACGGCGCGGCTGGTGTCGGCCTATCCCGAGCAGGACCTCGCGGTGATCCGGCTGGACAGCGTGCCGCAGGGCCTGAAGGCGGCGAGGTTCGGCGACTCGGCGAAGGTCGACATGGGCCAGATCGTGCTGGCGATGGGCTCGCCCCTGGGCCTGTCCGGGAGCGTCACCCAGGGCATCGTCTCGGCGACCGGACGCACCGTCAGCGAGGGCCGCACGGGCGGCGGGACCGGCGCGACGATCGGCAACATGGTGCAGACCTCGGCCGCGATCAATCCGGGCAACAGCGGCGGCGCGCTGGTGAACCTGGACAGCGAGGTCATCGGCATCCCGACGCTGGCGGCCACCAACCCGGAGCTGGGCGGCGGTTCGGCACCGGGCATCGGCTTCGCGATCCCGGCGTCGATGGTGCGGACGGTGGCCGACCAGATCATCGCGACGGGCAAGGTGACGGACTCGGGCCGGGCGGCGCTCAACATCACGGGCCGCACGGTCCTGGACGACGCCTACGAGCCGGCGGGCGTCGCGATCGTCGAGGCGCAGCCGGGCGGGGCGGCGGCCAGGGCCGGGCTGAGGGCCGGTGACGTCATCACCAGGCTGGGCGACGACCCGATCACGACGATCACGTCGCTGTCGGAGTCGCTGGCGGCGCGTGAGCCGGGCGAGAAGGTGACGATGGTGTTCACCCGGGGCACCCGGGAGGACAAGGCCGAGGTCACCCTCGGCGAGATCTAGGCCGTCCCTTCCGGATCCTGACCGGGCGGCGGGGGGGGCGGGGGGGGGCGGCCCCCCCCGCCGGGGGGGGGGACGGGGTGGTGTTTAAAAAAAAGCCCCCCCCGCACCACCAAGAACAAGAGGGGGGGGGCGGTGTGGGTGTG
>NZ_JBHXTJ010000031.1:0-18948 GCF_042677525.1 Streptomyces sp. NPDC127114 | reverse complement strand
GGGGCCCGGGGGTTCACTCGGCGGTGTCCCCCCGGGGCTTTATGTGGCCCGCCCCGCCCGCACCCTCCCGGGGGGGGGGGGGGCGGGGGGGCGCCCCCCCGCCACGGGGGTTCAGTTCTCCGCGTCCAGCGGCATCGGGCCGTAGATCTTCGTGCCGTCCTCCGACAGCGTCACCTGGGCCGCGCCGCCGTCGAGGAGGGCGCGCCAGTGCTCGCCGAGCCAGGATTCCGCGTCGCCCTGGGTGGTGAACTCCTCCGGAGTCACCGTCGGCGGGACCTCGGTGCCGTCGGACTTCTCGAACCGCCACGTCCATGCCATGTCCGCCTCCTGGTGCTCACCGGATCATCGGTTTCCTGCCCGCAGCGTAGCCGGGCGCGCACCGCTTGCGGTGTCGCGGGAGGATCTAGGGGTGGAACTGACTCTGCTCGGCACCGGCGCCCCCCTCGGACTCCCCCGCCCCGACTGCCCGTGCGCGGTGTGCGCGCTGTCCCGTGGCGGCCGGGTGCGGGCCGCGACCTCGCTGCTGGTGGACGGGGCGCTGCTGCTGGATCTGACGCCGGGCGCCGCGCTGGCCGCCGCCCGTTCGGGGCACTCGCTGGTCGGCGTACGGCAGGTGCTGCTCACACATCCGCACGACGGGCCGGCCGTCGAGGTGCCTGCGGGGCTGCCGACGGCGGGCCGGGTGCCGGACGGGCGGGAGCTGACGCTGATCAGCGGGCACCGGGTGCGGGCCGTCGCGATGGACTCGCCGGGCACCGGGTACGAGGTGACCTCGACGGACGGTGAGCGGATGCTCTATCTGCCGCCGGGCGGTGCGGTCGCCGGGCTCGGCGAGGCGCACCGCACGCCGTACGACCTGGTGGTCGCCGACGTGACGGGGCGGCCGGACGGCCTCGCCCGGCTGCGGGCGAGCGGGGCCGTGGGGCCGGAGACGGACGTGATCGCCGTGCACCTGGACCACGACGCGCCGACCGGGGCCGAGCTGGACCGGCGGCTGGCGGCGGCGGGGGCACGGGCGGTGCCGGACGGGACGACGCTGTACGTCGGCGAGTACCACGACGTGCCGGACGTGCCGCGGCGCACGCTGGTGACGGGCGGGGCCCGGTCGGGCAAGTCGGTGGAGGCCGAGCGGCGTCTGGAGACCTTCCCCGAGGTGCTGTACGTGGCCACGGGCGGGACCCGCGAGGGCGACCCGGAGTGGGCCCACCGGGTCGGCCTGCACCGGGAGCGGCGGCCGGGCTCCTGGCGCACGGAGGAGACCTGCGACCTGGTGCCGCTGCTCCGGGAGGACGGGCCCCCGCTGCTCGTCGACTGTCTGTCGCTGTGGCTGACGGACGCCATGGACCGGGTCGGTGCCTGGGACGACGAGACCTGGCGGAACGGCGGACGGGAGGCGCTGGGCGAGCGGGTCGCCGAACTGGTCGCGGCGGTGCGCGAGACCCGTCGTACGGTCGTCGCGGTGACCAACGAGGTGGGTTCGGGCGTGGTGCCGGCGACGGCGTCGGGGCGGCGCTTCCGGGACGAGCTGGGACGGCTGAACGCGGCCTTCGGCGACGAGTGCGAGCAGGTGCTGCTCGTGGTCGCGGGGCAGGCGCTGGTGCTCCGCGGGTAGGGTGCGAGCGACCGGGGGCGGCCGGACAGGCCCCGGAGGTGATCCACCTGCCCGGCCCTGCCCACGACCGTTTGATTTCCTAGGCGGAAGCAACCTTGAACCTCGACGACTTCTCCGATCTGATCGAGCGCCCCGACGGGGGGATACGGCGTGACGCCGAGGAGCGCAGGGAGCGGCTGGTTGTCCGTCCCGGTGCGCTCGGGCGGCTCGACGAGCTGGGCGAGTGGCTGTCGGCGGCCCAGGGCGCGGTCCCGGTGCGCCCGGTGGAGCAGCCGAAGGTGGTGCTGTTCGCGGGTGACCACGGGGTGGCCTCGCTCGACGTGTCCGGCCGGGCCGCCGGAAGTGCGTACGAGCTGGTGCGCGCGGTGCTCGACGGCGCGAGCCCGGTGGCGGTGCTCGCACGGGCCCAGCAGGTGCCGGTGCGGGTCGTGGACGCGGGTCTCGACTGCGATCCGGAGCTGCTGCCGGCGGAGGTGACCCGGCGCCGGGTGCGGCGCGGTTCGGGCCGTATCGACGTGGAGGACGCGCTGACAGTCGAGGAGGCGCGCGAGGCCCTGGAGCTGGGGATCGCCGTCGCCGACGAGGAGGCCGACTCCGGGACCGATCTCGTGGTGCTCGGCGACGTGAGCGTGGGCGGCACCACGCCCGCTTCCACGCTCGTCGCCGCGCTGTGCGGGACGGACGCCTCCGTGGTGACCGGGCGGGGCGGTGCCGGCATCGACGACCTGGCGTGGATGCGCAAGTGCGCGGCGATCAGGGACGCGCTGCGCCGGGCACGGCCGGTGCTCGGCGACCAGCTGGAGCTGCTCGCGGCGGTCGGCGGCGCCGATCTGGCGGCGATGACCGGCTTCCTGCTGCAGGCCTCGGTGCGGCGGATGCCCGTGGTGCTCGACGGCGTGGTGGGCGCGGCCTGTGCCCTGGTGGCGCAGCGTGCGGCGTTCCGGGCGCCGGACTGGTGGCTGGCGGGCCAGGTGAGCGGGGAGCCGGCGCAGGCGAAGGCGCTGGACCGGATGGCGCTCAACCCTCTCCTCGACCACGGCGTCACTGTGGGCGAGGGAACCGGGGCCCTGCTCGCGCTTCCCCTCGTCCGGGCCGCCGCCGCGCTGGCCGCGGAGCTGCCGGAGGTGACCTCTCCGGCGGCCGCACCGGCCGAGGAGAGCTGAGAACACGGATCACGGCACCGGATACGACCGGACCGCCACGCGCGGCGGGTCGCATCCGGCGACCGGCCGTGCGGAGCGATGCCCCATATGATCGCTTTTCATGGGAGAGGTCCGTTTGTCCAGCGAAGGAGCGCCCCAGAGCACGGTCCGTTCGCGGCGCAGCGCCGCGTTCGCCGTCTGGTATCTGCGGGTCGTCACGTTCATCAACTTCCTGAGCGCGGTGTGGGTCTCGTTCGGCCAGGACCTGCGGCGGCACAACGAGGACGACTACTTCACCCCGTACATGCTCACGGCGGGCTTCGCGTCGGGTGTCTTCACGCTCTTCCTGGCGATCACCATGCGCCGCCGCAAGCGGGCCGCCTGGATCCTGAACTTCGTGCTCTCCGGGCTCTTCCTGCTGCTCTTCGCGGTGGTGATGGTCTTCCCCGAGATCCGGCAGCACGCCCAGAACTGGATCTCGCTGGTCCTGACGGCGGCCTTCTTCACCGCGCTGCTGCTCGGCCGCAAGGAGTTCTACGCGAAGGGCGACCGCTCCAACCCGCTGCTCGCGACGGCGGTCGCGATCGGCGGACTGCTGGTCACCTCGCTGCTCGCCGCCGGCCTGGTCACCGTCACCAACGAGTCGGCCGGCCACTCCACGTTCCTGGAGCGCTGGCGCTACGGCGTGATGCGGCTGATCACCGTGGCCGCGGACGACTCGCGCTTCCCCGGCATCGCCACGCCGGGCTGGGTGAACGTGGTCATCAACGTGATGTCCACGCTGCTGCTGTTCGCCGTGCTCTTCGCGGCCTTCCGCTCCCGGCGGGCCGTCGACCCGCTGACCGAGGAGGACGAGGACCGGCTGCGGGTGCTGCTCGACAAGCACGGCGACCGGGACTCGCTCGGCTACTTCGCGCTGCGCCGCGAGAAGAGCGTGATCTGGTCGCCCAGCGAGAAGGCGGCCATCGCCTACCGGGTGGTGGGCGGGGTGTCGCTGGCCTCCGGCGACCCGATCGGCGACCCGGAGGCCTGGCCCGGCGCCATCGAACCCTGGCTGGCCGAGGCCCGGGAGCACGGCTGGATCCCGGCCGTGATGGGGGCGAGCGAGGAGGCCGGCACGATCTACGCCCGGCACGGGCTCGACGCCCTGGAGCTGGGCGACGAGGCGATCGTCGAGACGGACGAGTTCACGCTGGACGGGCGGGCCATGCGTACGGTCCGACAGGCCTTCAACCGGGTCAAGCGGGCCGGTTACGAGGTCCGGATCCGGCGCCACGAGGACATCCCGGCCGCGGAGATGGACGAGCTGCTCCGCAAGGCCGACGACTGGCGCGACGGCGCGACCGAGCGCGGCTTCTCCATGGCGCTCGGGCGGCTCGGCGACCCGAGGGACGGGCGCTGCGTGATGCTGGAGTGCACCGATGGCGAGGGTGAGCTGAGGGCGCTGCTGTCCTTCGTGCCGTGGGGACCGAAGGGCCTCTCGCTCGACCTGATGCGCCGTGACCGGGACTCCGAGAACGGCCTCATGGAGTTCATGGTCATCGAGCTGCTCCAGCGGGCGAAGGAGATCGGGATCACTCAGGTCTCGCTGAACTTCGCGATGTTCCGGTCCGTCTTCGAACGCGGCTCGAAGCTCGGGGCGGGACCCGTGCTGCGGATGTGGCGTTCGCTGCTCAGCTTCTTCTCACGCTGGTGGCAGATCGAGTCGCTGTACCGTGCCAACGCCAAGTACCGACCGATCTGGGAGCCCCGATTCATGCTCTTCGAGAAGAGCGCCGACCTGCTGCGGATCGGCCTCGCCGCCGGCCGCGCCGAAGGCTTTCTGGAGGCCCCGGGGCTGCCCAAGTGGATGCACCGCCGGCATCTGGCGGGCCGGCGTTGAGCGGAGGCCTCAAGGGGTTCGCGCGCCGCGAGTGGGGCCCGCTGTACGGCACGGTGCGGACGGCGCTCGTCACGAGGAAGTGGCTGGCGATCCCGATGACCCTGACCGCCGTGTGCCTCACCTCGGTGTTCCAGATCGTGCAGAACCAGGACTGGGGCTACCAGCCGGTCCAGGACATCGGCTCGGTGCGGGCCGAGGACCCGCTGGGTCCGGCCCTGCTCCGTACCCCGCTGTCGCTGTTCGTCCCGGCGCTCGACCTGCCCGTGTGGGGCGCGCTCGCGCAGATCCTGCTGGTCTTCGGGATCGCCGAGATCTGCCTCGGCCGGTGGCGCACCCTGGTGCTCGCGTACGTGGCGACGCTCGCCGGCACGCTGTACGCCCGGGTCGGCATCGCCCTCGGTCCGGACAGCCCGCTGGGACTGCCCTCCTCGGACGCGCAGGTGGTGGACACCGGCCCGTCGGCGGCGGTCGTCGGGCTCGCGGTGTACGTGTGCTGGCGCTACCGGGCCTGGTGGACCGGCTCGCTGGTGGTCGTGGCGATGGTCGTCGAGGTGATGATCAAGAACAACCTGGCCGGCAAGGAGCACCTGGCGGCGATCGCCGCGGTGCTGGTGATCATCGCGGTGCAGGAGTGGCGGGGGCGGCGTCGTCAGCGCGGCGGTGTGGAGCCGCGGCCGGGCACCCGTTCCTGGAAGCCGCCGATCAGGTCCTGAGCCCGGCGGCGGACCCGGACCCAGCGCTTGTCGTGCCGGTAGGTGCGGATCCGGGAGCGGGCCCTGGCCCGGTGGCGGCGGCCGTAGAGGTGCCGGGACCACCAGGAGCCGGGGCGGGCCAGGCGGACGGCGCCGACGATCGCGACGAAGGGGATCAGGGTGCCGAGCACGGCCATCCGGAACTTGCCCTTCACCAGGGTGACGAGGACGAGGACGAAGTTCAGCACGAGGGTGAGGATGAAGGTGGCCCGGTCCTGCCGCTCCTCCGCCGTGACGTCGTTGACGCCGAGCGGCGAGAAGCCGGCGAGCACGAGCAGGACCAGGGCCGCGGTGAGGACGACGACCTCGACGCTCTTGCGGCCGTCGTCCGACCAGTAGACGTCGTCGAGGTGGAGCACGAGCGCGAACTCGTCGAGGACGAGCCCGGCCCCGATCCCGAAGACCACGGCGAAGACCGCCGCCCCGACGCCGTGCCGGCCGCTGCCGACCGCACCGAACCCGCCGAGGATCGTGAGCACGACGCCCGGCACCACGTGGTGGATGTGCACCCCGCCCGAGGACACGTTGCGGAAGGGGCCCTTGCCGGCCCGGATCAGCCGGGTGACCGTCCGCGTGACGAGGAAAGTGAGCACGAACGAGGCCAGGGCGAGGAACATCGGAAGCTTCCCGGGTTCGACGATGTTGCGCGAGAACCAGTGACCCATGCCACCCTCTGCCTGTCGCTCGGTGCCGATTCGTCAGTTTTCTTTCCTTTGGGGACAATTTAGCCTCCCGCACGTGGGCACTACCCTTCCGCGGATGGACGGCCTGCGTTTCGCCTTCGGCACCCTCACCGTGCTCCCCGCCCGCATCACCCGCTGGGACCGTGACGCGGCCCGCGCCGGGATGCTCTGCGCCCCGCTCGCGGGCCTGGTCGTCGGCCTGTCCGCGGCGGCGGCCGGCGGGGTCTTCCTGCTGCTCGGCGCGGGCCCGCTGCTCGCCGCGGTGCTCACCGTCGCCGTCCCCGCGCTGCTGACCCGCGGCCTGCACCTCGACGGGCTGGCCGACACCGCCGACGGGCTGGGCAGCGGGAAGCCCGCCGAGGACGCGCTGCGCATCATGAAGCAGTCCGACATCGGCCCCTTCGGCGTCATCACCCTCGTCCTGGCACTGCTCGCCCAGGTCGCCGCGCTGTACCAGCTGTACGGGGAGGGCTGGGCGGACGGCACGGTCGCCGCGGCGCTCGCCGCGACCGTCGCCCGGCTCGCCCTCACCCACGCCTCCCGCACCGGTGTCCCGGCCGCCCGCCCCGAGGGCCTCGGCGCGGTCGTCGCGGCGACCGTCCCGGTCCGCGCGGCCGCCCTGGCCACCGCCGCGGTCCTGCTGCTGTGCGCGGCGTCCGGCGCCCTGCTCTCCCCGTACGACGCCGCACGCCACGTGCTCGCCGCGGTCGCCGCGCTGGCCGCGGCGGAACTGCTGCTGCGACGGTGCGTACGGCGCTTCGGCGGGGTGACGGGCGACGTCTTCGGCGCGGTGGAGGAGACGGCGGCGACGGCGGCGCTGGTGGCGCTGACACTGGGGTGACCGGCCGGGTGACCAAGCCGTGACCTGCACGGAGGGCAACCTTCCGGGTTCCGGCGTGGTCATGTGGGCATGATCAGACGCCTTGCCCGAACGGGCGCGGTCCTCGCCACCGCGTCCCTGCTCCTGACCGCGTGCTCCGGCACCTCGGACGACACCAAGCCGAAGACCGCGCCGTCCAGGCACCCGGTCTTCGACCAGAAGCTCGACCGGCAGATGTTCCTGGCCGTGCGCGAGACGCAGAAGGCGGGCAGCGCGAGCTTCACCCAGACACTGACCCTGGAGACGAAGAAGGGGAAGGCCGTCCAGACCCTCGAAGGCCGGCTCGACTTCGCGAAGAACACCGGCGACGCGAACATCCGCTGGAAGGTGCCGAAGAAGTTCTCCGACGCCGCCAAGGACGCGATCCTCGGGCGCGCCCCGGGCCGGGCCAACGCCGACGCCGCCGGGCGCTTCCTGGTCGACGGCCGGAACATCACCTACCGGGCCGGATCCTCCGACTACTGGCTGCGCTACGGCTACGGCGACTACGACCACAGCCAGAAGACCCTCGACCAACTGCGCGGCACCGAGGCCCCCGTCGGCGGCACGCTCCTCGAAGGACTCGGCGGCGCCGAGGCCAAGAGCCGCCAGGGCGCCAACTACCAGGCCGAGGTGGACTCCGAGCCCCTCTGGGAGATGCTCCCCGGCGAGATCTCCGAGCAGCTGACCTCCGAGATGTACACCCCCGGCGTCGCGAGAACCAAGAAGGTGGCGCTGACCGTCTCCCTCGACCGCCAGGGCAGGGTCACCCGCGTCCGCGCCGACCTCTCGCGCATGCTCGGCAAGAAGGGCAGCCTCTTCTCCGACGCCACCTCCCTGACGATGGAACTCGTCCTGCACGAGCACGGCAGGTCGAAGCCCGCCGGCGGGACGGACGGCGGCAAGGTCCTGGACGCCGCCGGGACGGTGCGGTCGATCCACGACGTCAAGGCCGGTCACTGCATCGACTTCAGCACCGGCCAGCGCGACGTCGAACTCGTCGTGGACGTCCCCTGCGCCAAGCCCCACGACGGCCGCGTCTTCGCCCAGGCGACCTACGGCGGTCACGCCTACCCGGGCAGGTCCGCCGCCAAGTCGCAGGCGAGCCGGGCCTGCAACCGCTCCTACGGCCGCGTCTCCGACGACTGGACCGCGGACTCGGCCGACGAGAACTCCTACTGGTACATGTGGAGCGGGGAGTACGACTGGCAGCAGGACGGCAAGGGCCGCACCACCTGCTACGTCGTCACGGCCAAGGGCGCCGCCTAGCACGCCCTCCGCCACGCCCCCAGGTCGTACTCCTTCCGCATCGAGCTCAGGCCCAGCTCGCGCGTCCGTGGGCAGAAGTCCTCCGGGTCCCGTTCGTACTCGACGTGGAAGACCGCCTTGCCGGCCTTCACGAAGGGCGTCAGCCGCTCGCACTCCCCGTACTCGGCGCACTGTTCGTTGACGGCGAAGTCGAAGTCCGGGAGGAGCTGGGGGATCTGGTCGAGGTCGTTCTTCAGGCCGACCGACAGGCCGCGCTCGTGGGCCAGGCGGGCGATCAGGCGGTTGTAGCGGAGCTGGTCGGCCGGGGTGAGGGGGAAGCCGGTCGGGTTGGCGTAACCGTCCATGTTGTCGGGTTCGACGGCGTCGAAGCCCTTGGCGCGGCACATGTCGAGGCGGGCCGCCATCAGCGGGGCGAGGAGGTCGGTGCGGCGGATGTCGAGCCAGCGTTCGCCGGGCCAGCCGTTGCCCTTGCCCAGGAGGGACTTCGGGAACGTCGCGGCGTCCGGGCGGAAGTCCTCCCAGGCGCCGGTGGAGAGGTAGCAGATGACCTTGCGGCCGCGGCGGTGCAGGTCGGCGACCGTTGCCGCCGGGTGGTCGAAGCCGTCGATGTCGTAGACCGGGACGTCCACCGCCGGGTCCAGGCGGCCGCTGAGCTGCCACTGCCAGGCGAGGCCCGGCCGGGGCTGCCAGCGGGGGGCGGGGGTGCGGTCCTCGGGCGGCGGCGGGGCCGTCGTACAGGCCGCGGCGAACAGCAGCAGGGCGAGCAGGGGCAGCAGGCGTCTCACCGGGCGGGCTCCAGGGTGTGCGGAAGGGTGCCCCACGGGTGGGCGCCGGTGCCGGGGACCGCGCAGTGGACCGGGGTCGCCGGGCGGGCGTCGGCCGGGGCCGCGTACACCAGGTGGCAGTAGTGGTCGGCGATCGGGAGGTCGAGGTTCCGGTAGGAGTCCCACGGGCCCTCGAAGGTGACGAGCAGGTCCGCGAGGGCCTCGTAGCCGGGGGCCGGCTGCGCGCCGTGGTTGAGGACGAGGGTACGGGCGCCGGCCGCCCGCGCCGCCACGGCGAGGCGCCGGTAGTGCGGCAGCGCGTCCGGATCGGTCGGCACCTGGTCGAGGAACGCGCCGTCGGCCCGGTACCAGTCGCGGTGGCGCAGCAGGTCGGCGACCACCTCGGCGTGCGGGCGGCGGCCGTAGTCGGTGTCCGCGTAGCCCAGGAGCCGTACGCCCGCGCCGCGCAGCCGGGCGGCGACCTCGGCGAAGGCCGGGTCGGCGGCCGCGCCGGCGCCGCTCGCCGGGTTGAGGACGACGCCGTAGAGGGAGGGTGCGGCCGAGAGGAGGGCGGCCCAGTCGTCGGGACGGTCGGCGGGATGCTCGTAGAACGGCACCAGAAGGGAGGAGTTCACGGTCCGGGCCCCTCTTCAGCAGCGGTGGGCGGTCGGTCGTACCAGCAGAACACAGGTCAGCAGACAGAGCGTTGCGGCCGCGGCGCCCGCCGCCGCGGGACCGGCCGCCGGGGCGAAGGCCTGGGCGAGCCCCTGGGCGGCCGCCGCGAGCAGGCACACGACGGCCGCGCTCGCCACCGCGCCGAAGGCCTGGAGCAGCAGCCCCAGCCACAGCACCGCGCCGACCAGCAGCAGCGAGACGACCCGCGGTACGGAGACGGCGGCGGCACCGGGCCACAGCACCGCGGCCGCGACGGTCAGGACGAACAGCACCGCCAGATAGCCGCCGAGGCAGCGGGCGAGCGTGCCGGTGACGGCGCGCCGGAACTCGTACGCCGTGGTCAGCAGCCGCAGCCGGGCCAGGCCGGCGGCGCGGAAGCGGTGGAGCAGCCATTCCGCCGGGCCCATGGAGAGGGTCAGCGCGATCACCGCGTCGGCGCCCGCGTACAGCACGAGCAGTCCGCTGCCGAGGCCGAACAGGCCGTACGGGAGCGAGGCCGCGAACGGCGGCCCGCCCCGGCCCCGGGCGCCGCGCCGCAGCCCCGGGCGCAGCACGAGCGCGGCGAAGCCGGTGGTGGCGGCGAGCGAGAGCAGGAGCAGCGCGATCCGCAGCGGCTCCGGCAGGTCGTGGCGGAAGGCGGGGACGGCGCCGGCGAGCGGCAGCAGCGCGGTGAGCAGGGCCCGTTCGCGGCCGAGGACGAGCAGGACGGTCGCCGCGGCCAGGTACAGGGCCTGGCCGGCGCCGAACAGGGCGGCCGGCCGCTCGCCGGGACCGGCGGCGGCGACCGCGACGGCCGCCCCGGCGAGCGCGCCGGCCGGGGCGCCGGTGAGCAGGGCGCGGACGGCGGCGTGGCGGTCGCCGAGGCCGAGCCAGGTGTAGGCCCGGTGGGCGAGGGCCTGGTTCCACACCCAGCCGGTGACGGCCCCGGCGAACAGCGGGACGGTGCCCGGCGGGAGCCCGTAGCGGCCGGGGCCGGCGGCGAGCAGCGGGGCGCCGAGGACGTACGCGAGGCCGGGCAGCGCGAAGACCAGCCCGCGCAGCAGGCATCCGGCGAGTCCGGTGTGCCAGGGGTCGGCGGGCTGCGCCTCGGGGGCGGGGTGGCGGCGTTCGGTGCGGGCGTACAGCTCCTCGGCCAGGGCGAAGGAGTCCGGGCGGCCGTAGGCGAGGCGGATGTGGTCGTCGGTCATGCCGTCGGATTCGAGGATCGCGGCTATCTCGTCGGGATGGACGGCCACGGCGGCCAGGTCGTCGAGGCGGTGGGCGAGTTCGTCCAGGGGGTCGGCGGCCAGGACGCCGCCGGCGACGGCGGACGGGGCCGACGCGGTCGCGGGCGTCCGGTGTCCGTGCCGCTGACGGGGGATCACCGGGAGGGTGTCCTGCGTGGTGCCCGGCTTGAGCCAGAGGGAGCCGCTCATGCCCACGCGCCTCCGGCCAGTTCGGTGCGCCAGGGGTCGGTCAGGCGGACCGTCCAGTGGTCCGGCTCCGGCCGGGGTTCGGGGCGGCGGCCCGCGAGTTCCAGGTAGATGCGGCGGAAGCCGTCGACCGAGCGGTGGAGGGTGAAGCGGTCGACGACGCGCTGGCGGGCGCGCCCGGCCAGGTCGGCGCGGCGGGCGTCGTCCTGGAGCAGTTCGGTGACCGCCGCGGCCATGACGGCCGGTTCGCGGGGCGGGACGACCAGGCCGGTGTCGCCGACGGCCTCGCGGACGCCGCCAACGTCGGTGGAGACGGTGGCCCGGCCGCAGGACATGGACTCGATGAGGGAGAAGGGGAAGCCCTCGCTGATGGAGGAGAGCATCACGACGTTGCCCGCCGCGTAGGCGCCGGCGACGTCGGAGGTGCGGCCCTCGAAGGTCAGGCCGTCGGTGACGCCGAGTTCGGCGGCGAGCTTCTCCAGACGGGTGCGGTAGTCCTCGTTGCCCGCCGGGACGGGGCCGAAGAGGCGGAGCCGCAGCTCGGGGAGTTCGGCGCGGGCGATCGCGTAGGCCCGGATCAGGGTCTCCAGGTCCTTGATGGGGTCGACGCGGCCCACCCAGCTCAGGGTGGGGGTCTCGGGCTCCGGGCCCGCCCAGGGGAAGGCCGTCGGGTCCACGCCGTTGTAGACCGTGCGGATGCGGTCGGCCGGTGCGCCGCCGCGTTCCTCCCAGCGGCGGTTGTACTGGTTGCAGGGGGTGATGAGGTCGGCCTTGCGGTAGCCGAGGGTGTTGAGTTCGCGGTAGAAGCCGAGGAGGAGGGACTTCACGGGGAAGCGCTGGGGCGCGGTGCGGTAGCCGAGGTAGCGCTCGCGCAGGTAGATGCCGTGTTCGGTGAGCAGGAAGGGCACCCCTTCGAAGTGCTGGGCGGCCAGCGCCGGCAGCGTGGCGAGCCCGCTGGAGACGGCGTGCGCGACCCGGTCGCCGGATATCCGGGCGGTCAGCGGGCGCAGGGCGTGTTCGAGCAGGTCGATGGCGGTGAGGGCGTCGTGGACGGTGGGCCGGGCCGCGGCCGTCGGCAGGTGCGGCATGGTCCAGATCCACATGAGGGTGCGCAGGACGCGTTCGGTGCGCAGTGCGGCGGTCAGGCGTCCTTCGCGGGCGAGTGCGGCGAGCTCGTAGAGCGCCTCGCCGAAGTCGTAGCCGGCCGCCGGGTCGAGGATCGACAGCAGGAAGCGTTCGTACGTGTCCTGGAAGCGGCGTCGGGCGGCGCCGCGCGGGGCGCTCCTGGCCCGCGCCGGGGCGGGGCCCCAGAGCGGGAAGGAGGTGCGGGCGGTGAGGTTCGGCGGCGGTTCCCAGGTGACGGGTTCGCGGCCGTTGCCGGTGAGGGCGAGGACGTGGAAGTCGACCTCGGGCATGCCGCGGATCAGCTGGTCGCACCAGGTGCTGACGCCGCCGTGGACGTGTGGGTAGGTGCCTTCGGTGAGCATGGTGACGTGACGGCCACTGCTCGGCATGTGCGTTCCCCCGGAGCGCGTGGTGGCGGGTTCTGACGACGGGTCAGGCCGTGTGGTCAGGTGGTCGGGAGCTTCAGCGTGACGGCGCTCTGCAGGGCTTCCGGGGTCGTCCAGGCCGAGCGGGTTCCCGCGTAGGCGGTGCCGAAGGCGGCGGTGCCGAGGAGGAGTTGCTTGCGGGTGCCTTCGGGTGCGGTGACCGGGACCGCCACGCCGGACGGGGCCTTGACGGTGACGGTGCCGCCGACGCGGTAGGCGGTGACCTGGCCGGCGTCGAGCGCCCGCTCCCAGGCGGTGCGGCGGTTCAGCTCGGTGCCGACGTCCTTCTGGCGCGGGTTGACCAGGGGCGTGTTGTCGGCGAACAGGGCGCGGTAGTCGGCGAGGACCTTGTCGAGGACGGGGTAGAGGAGGCGTTCCTCGGCGAGGTTGGACTGGTGGACGTAGTGCGGCCGGGGGTCGTTGCCGAGGACGTGGGACAGGGCGGTGCGGGCCTCCTGCGGCACGATGTGGGTCTGGTAGCCGGTCGCGGTGTCGAGCGGGGCGGGCAGGCAGGTGGAGGACGGGTTGTTCTCGCAGATGCCGCTGCCGCCGTCGGCGCGGGAGGTGTAGATCCAGTTGTACTCGTCGGTCATCTCGGCGGCGGTGCCCACGTTGTAGTACACGTTCATGGGGTGGCGGGGCACGGTCTGGGCGGCACCGGAGCCGGTGCCGAGGGAACGCTGGGCCGGCTCGCGGGAGTTGTCGCTGGCCGTCCACTTCACACCGTTGTCGGCGAGGGCGCCGGCGAGGTGGGGGTTGTCGACGGGCTGCTGGGGCAGGGTCTTCAGTCCGGAGTGCTCGCCGGTGACGAGTTCGGTGCGGTCGACGGGCAGGCCCTTGCCGTAGGCCCAGTTGAGGTTGTCCCGGATCTGGGCGGAGATCTCGGAGCGGCTCACCCAGGCCGTCGCGCCGGTGCTGGTCCTGGCGCAGCTCCAGGGGACGGTGGTGGCGTCCTGGACGCAGCCGAGGAAGGGGTGGGTGTAGGTGTGGTTGATCCAGCGGTACTGGGCGCGGTCGGCGATCAGCCGGGCGGCGAGCGGGTCGGTGCCGCCGTGTTCGGCCTTCCACTGCTCGCCCTGGCCGCCGTTGTAGACCATGTCGAGGAGGAAGCCGGAGGACTTCTGCCAGGCGGCGGCGTACGCGGCGTCGTCGGCGGTCATCCGGACGGGGTTCTCGCCGGCCTCGCCGTCGCCGCCGGGGCAGTCGAGGTCGCCGGGGGTGCAGTTGCGGGCGGTGTCCCAGCGGGCGTCGGGCGCGAAGACGTCGTCGACGTGGACCGAGAGGTAGTTGCGGGACCGGCCGAGGTGGACGCCCTGGGTGAGCCATTCGACGATGCCGCGGGCGAGGGCCCGGAACTGCCGCTGGTGCCGGTTGTAGGCGAAGGTGACGACGAGCTCGCGCCGTCCGTCGTGGGCGTACTCGCCGACGAGGCTCATCCGTCCGCCGTCCGCGGCGGGCATGTCGAGGTAGCTGGTGTAGCCGGCCCGGGGGCGGCCGGCGTAGCCGTAGCTCTCGGAGACGTCCGGGTCGTTGTCCTCGAAGGTCAGCGGTCCGCGCAGGTCGCGGAAGGGGCCGGCCTGGCCGGCCGGGGTGACGTGGGCGGTGGCGCCGTCGAGGACGCCGGACCAGCCGCCGTCCGAGGTGTAGTCGAGGCCGACGCCCGGGTGGGCCCAGGTGTAGGCGTCGACCTGCGGGATGCCGTAGGTCTTCTCGTACGCGACGAGGGCGGCCTGCTCGGCGGAGTCGGGTCCGAAGACGGCCTCGTGCGGCAGGACGACGCCCTGGTACCGGGCGCGGGGCCGGCCGGTCGCACTGTCGGAGGGTTCGCTGAGGAAGCCGGCGGTGAGCACCGGGCGGCCGGGGTCGTTCAGGTCGAGCGTGCGGTACGGGATCCCGGAGCCCTTGAGCTCGGCGGTGATCGCCTGCACGGCGCTGCCGCCGTCGTCGACGACCAGCACGGTCAGGTCGATCCGCGGGTCGGGATCGGCGGCGCCGGCCTGCGCGGAGGGCAGGACGGTGGCGAGCAGTCCGGCGGCGGCGAGGGCGGCGAGCCGGGGCGCGCCTCGCCGGCCGGAGGCGCCGCGGGAGGTTCTGGGCGTGCGGGAACGGCTGGAAACCATCGGTGGGTGTCCCCCCTCGGCAGGTCCCCGCCCGACCGGCGGGACCTGTGGAGATGTCGCAGACGAGGCGAAGGGCGGTGTGTCGTCCTTGCGCGATTGAGGCGAGTGTGAATCGGACCCGGCGGATCCGGGACCCAAACCCGGCAGAGACACCACGGATGAGTGAATCACCACCGCCGTGAGCGAAAGCGGCGAGCGAGCGTAGGCTTCGTTCCCAGCGCTCATCGGGCCGAAATACGATGCGGCGGGCACGGTCGGCCCATCCCTCGACCGCCACAGAACTCAACGGAAGCGAGAATTCACCACCGTGACTGCTCTCACTCTCAGCACTGCAGGAGCGGCGACGCTGCGTGCCGACGCCCTCGTGGTCGGCGTCGCGAAGTCCGGTAAGGCGCTGACCGTCGCCCCCGGCGCCGAGGTCGTCGACCAGGCCTTCGACGGCGGTCTCGCCGCCGTCCTGGAGACGCTGGGCGCCTCCGGCGCCGAGGGTGAGGCGACCAAGCTGCCCTCCCCCGCCGGCATCAAGGCCCCCGTGGTGCTCGCCGTCGGCCTGGGTTCGGCACCCGAGGACGGCGAGGCCTACGGCACCGAGGCGCTGCGCCGTGCCGCCGGCACCGCCGCCCGTGCCCTGACCGGCTCGAAGAAGGCCGCGTTCGCGCTGCCGATCGCCTCCCCCGAGGGCGCCGCCGCCATCGCCGAGGGCGCGCTGCTCGGCGCGTACGCCTACACCGCGTACCAGGAGAACGGCCAGGGCGGGAAGAAGCCGCTGGCCGAGGTCGCCCTGCTCGGCGCCAAGCCGCGCGACAAGGCCTACAAGGCCGCCGCGGAGCGCGCGCTCGCCGTCGCCGAGGAGATGAACCGTGCCCGCGACCTGATCAACCAGCCGCCGAACGACCTGACCCCCGCCGCGTTCGCCGCCGCCGTGCAGGCCGCCGGCAAGGAGCACGGCCTCAAGGTGCAGGTGCTCGACGAGAAGGCGCTCGCCAAGGGCGGCTACGGCGGCATCCTGGGCGTCGGCAGCGGCTCGGTGAACCCGCCGCGCCTGGTCCGCGTCGCCTACACCCACGCGAAGGCGGAGAAGACCCTCGCGCTGGTCGGCAAGGGCATCACCTACGACTCGGGCGGCATCTCCCTGAAGCCGGCCGGCCACAACGAGACGATGAAGTGCGACATGAGCGGCGCGGCCGCCGTGTTCGCCACCGTCGTGGCCGCGGCCCGGCTCGGCCTGGCCGTCAACGTCACCGGCTGGCTGGCCCTCGCCGAGAACATGCCGTCCGGCTCCGCCACCCGCCCGGGCGACGTGCTGCGCATGTACAGCGGCAAGACCGTCGAGGTCCTCAACACCGACGCCGAGGGCCGCCTGGTCATGGCCGACGCCCTGACCAAGGCCTCGGAGGAGCACCCGGACGCGATCGTCGACGTGGCCACCCTGACCGGTGCCATGGTCCTGGCGCTCGGCAACCGCACGTTCGCGATCATGGCCAACGACGACGACTACCGCTCCGCGATCCACGAGATCGCCCAGGAGGTCGGCGAGCAGTCCTGGCCGATGCCGCTCCCGGCGGACCTGCGCAAGGCCATGGACTCCCCGACGGCCGACATCTCCAACATGGGCGAGCGCATGGGCGGCGGCCTGGTGGCCGGTCTGTTCCTGAAGGAGTTCGTGGGCGAGGGCATCACCTGGGCCCACCTGGACATCGCGGGCCCCGCCTTCCACGAGGGCGCCCCGTACGGCTACACCCCGAAGGGCGGCACCGGCTCCTCGGTGCGCACCCTGGTGCGTCTCGCCGAGCGCACCGCTGACGGCGAGCTCTGAGCGGTCGCCTGAGGTGACGGTACGGCCCCGGGGACGCGAGCCCCGGGGCCGTGGCCTTTCCCGGGCCGGAGGCCCCGGGTGTTCGCCCGCGACGAAATCCGTAGGTTCGTACGCCGCCCTACCGGTCCGTACGGACGATCAGCCGTCTCAGAGCGCGGCCCCGCGTCCCGCCGTCCGTCAACAAGTGCGAAGATGGGTTCTCGGCAGGACAGGGCCCCCACCACAGGGCCGAAGAAAAGCGGCCGGAACCAGCCGCCGCCCCGTCACCGAAGACGGGCGACGAGCGCACATGCATGGAGGACGTGACGTGGCGAACGACGCCAGCACCGTTTTCGACCTAGTGATCCTCGGCGGCGGTAGCGGCGGTTACGCCGCGGCGCTGCGCGGAGCGCAGCTGGGCCTGGACGTCGCACTGATCGAGAAGAACAAGCTCGGCGGCACCTGCCTGCACAACGGCTGCATCCCGACGAAGGCCCTGCTCCACGCCGGCGAGGTCGCCGACCAGGCGCGCGAGGCGGAGCAGTTCGGTGTCAAGGCCTCCTTCGAGGGCATCGACATCAAGGCCGTGCACAAGTACAAGGACGACGTGATCTCGGGCCTCTACAAGGGTCTGCAGGGTCTGGTCGCCTCCCGCAAGGTCACGTACATCGAGGGCACCGGCCACCTGTCCTCCCCGACCTCCGTCGACGTGGACGGCCGTCGCGTCGAGGGCCGTCACGTCCTCCTCGCCACCGGTTCCGTGCCGAAGTCGCTGCCGGGTCTGGAGATCGACGGCAACCGCATCATCTCCTCGGACCACGCGCTCACCCTGGACCGGGTCCCGGAGTCCGCGATCATCCTCGGCGGCGGCGTCATCGGCGTCGAGTTCGCCTCGGCGTGGAAGTCCTTCGGCACCGACGTCACGGTGATCGAGGGCCTGAAGCACCTCGTCCCGGTCGAGGACGAGAACAGCTCGAAGCTGCTCGAGCGTGCCTTCCGCAAGCGCGGCATCAAGTTCAACCTGGGCACGTTCTTCCAGTCGGCCGAGTACACCGAGACCGGTGTGAAGGTCACCCTGGCGGACGGCAAGACCTTCGAGGCCGAGGTGCTGCTCGTCGCCATCGGCCGCGGCCCGGTCTCCGCCGGCCTCGGTTACGAGGAGCAGGGCATCGCGATGGACCGCGGCTACGTCCTGGTGGACGAGTACATGCGGACCAACGTGCCCACGATCTCCGCGGTCGGTGACCTGGTCCCGACGCTCCAGCTCGCGCACGTCGGCTTCGCCGAGGGCATCCTGGTGGCGGAGCGGCTCGCCGGTCTGAAGCCCGTGCCGATCGACTACGACGGCGTGCCGCGGGTGACGTACTGCCACCCGGAGGTCGCCTCCGTCGGCATCACCGAGGCCAAGGCCAAGGAGATCTACGGTGCGGACAAGGTCGTCGCCCTGAAGTACAACCTCGCGGGCAACGGCAAGAGCAAGATCCTCAAGACCGCGGGCGAGATCAAGCTCGTCCAGGTCAAGGACGGTGCCGTGGTCGGCGTCCACATGGTCGGTGACCGCATGGGCGAGCAGGTCGGCGAGGCGCAGCTGATCTACAACTGGGAGGCGCTGCCGGCCGAGGTCGCGCAGCTCATCCACGCCCACCCGACGCAGAACGAGGCGCTCGGCGAGGCCCACCTGGCCCTGGCCGGCAAGCCTCTGCACTCCCACGACTGACGCTCACGTCACACGGGCGCGACGACCACTTTCCGCAATTCGTTAGGAGCAACTGAAACCATGTCGGTTTCCGTAACCCTGCCGGCGCTCGGCGAGAGCGTCACCGAGGGCACCGTCACCCGCTGGCTCAAGGCCGAGGGTGAGCGTGTCGAGGCCGACGAGCCGCTGCTCGAGGTCTCGACCGACAAGGTCGACACCGAGATCCCCGCCCCCGCCTCGGGCATCCTGGCCTCCATCAAGGTCGCCGAGGACGAGACGGTCGAGGTCGGCGCCGAGCTGGCCATCATCGACGACGGCTCCGGCGCTCCGGCCGCGGCTCCGGCCCCGGCCGCCGAGGCCGCCCCGGCTCCGGCTCCGGCCGCCGCTCCGGCCCCCGTGGCCGAGGCCCCCGCCGCCCCGGCTCCGGCTCCCGCCGCCGAGGCTCCGGCTGCCGCTCCCGCCGGTGGCGCCCAGGGCACGGACGTCGTCCTGCCCGCGCTCGGCGAGTCCGTCACCGAGGGCACCGTGACCCGCTGGCTCAAGTCGGTCGGCGAGACCGTCGAGGCCGACGAGCCGCTGCTCGAGGTCTCCACGGACAAGGTCGACACCGAGATCCCGGCCCCGGCCTCCGGTGTGCTGCTCGAGATCGTCGTCGGTGAGGACGAGACCGCCGAGGTCGGCGCCAAGCTCGCCGTCATCGGTGCCGCCGGTGCCGCTCCGGCCGCCGCCCCGGCCCC
>NZ_JBHXTJ010000030.1:0-96520 GCF_042677525.1 Streptomyces sp. NPDC127114 | reverse complement strand
TGCCGCCGCCCTCCCGCCGTGGTCGGGGTTGCGGTCGGGGCGGGGGGGGGGCCTGCTCGCGGGCGGGGGGGGGCTTATTCTTTTGGTGGGGGGGCCCCCGCGGCGTTCGCGTTCTTCCTCCGCGCGTACGAAGCCGGCACGGGCCGTACGGAGCCGGAGCCACAACGCCGCACACGCCCGCGCGAAGCCGTACGGGCCGACGACGTCAGCGCCGGCCCGTACGGCTTCGGCTCAGGGTGTCAGCGGCGGGCGGGACTCCTGGGGCCGGGCCGGGCCCTGGGACGCGTCCTCGCGGATGACCTCACCCTGCACGACCTTTCCGTCGGGCCGGTGAATGCGGGCCTGCTGGAAGGCGTCCTGGAGGCTGCCGGGCCGGGCGGCGGCCATCCGGCGCTCCACCGCCCGCTCCGCGAGCCGCCCGACGGCGGCGCGCACCGGCGGGACGAGCAGCAGCAGACCGACCGCGTCGGAGATCAGGCCCGGGATCATCAGGAGCAGGCCGCCGAGCATCAGGAAGCCGTTGCGGTCCGCCGCGGCGGCCTTGTCGGGCCCCGCGGGCGTCTCGCCGCGCTGCGCCGCCTCCTGGGCACGCTGGAAGGTCCCGGTGAGGTTGGCGAAGGCCCGCCGGCCGGCCCGCTTGATCACGGCGGCGCCGAGCACGCCGCCGCCGACCAGGAGCAGGAGGACGGTGAACCCGCCCGCCGCGTTCGCCACGACGGTGAGCAGCCAGATCTCCAGGACCAGCCAGGCCGCGAGGGCCGGCGGGAGGAACGTACGCGCGCGGGAGCGCTTGGGGGCGAGGGGAGGCGGTGCGCCGGTCGTCATGCCCCCAGTGTGCCTGGCGGCCTGTGGGAACGTCGTAAAGGAAGGATCAGGTCGGGGAAGGTCAGGACGGCTTGCGGCCGAGCAGCTTGCCGACCTTCTGCGCCCGGGCCGAGAGACCCCAGCCTGTGACCCGCCACAGCGCCTCGACGACGATGTTCCGGCTCATCTTGGAGTCGCCGACCTCCCGCTCGACGAAGGTGATGGGCACCTCCACGACGTGGAAGCCCGCGGCGACCGCGCGCCGGGCCAGGTCGACCTGGAAGCAGTATCCGGCCGAGGCGACGTCGTCGAGGCCGAGGCCCAGCAGGGTCTCCTTGCGGAAGGCCCGGTAGCCGCCGGTGACGTCGCGGATCGGCACGTCGAGCATCAGCCGGGAGTAGAGGCTGCCGCCGCGCGAGATGAACTCGCGGGACTTGGGCCAGTTCACGATCCGGCCGCCGGGCACCCAGCGGGAGCCGAGCACCAGGTCGGCTCCCTTGAGGGCGGTGAGCAGCCGGGGCAGCTCCTCGGGCTGGTGGGAGCCGTCGGCGTCCATCTCGATCAGGACGTCGTAGCCGTGGTCCATGCCCCAGCGGAAGCCGGCCAGGTAGGCGGCGCCGAGCCCTTCCTTGCCCTTGCGGTGCAGGACGTGGACGTGGTCGTCGTCCGCGGCGAGCTCGTCGGCGAACTTGCCCGTGCCGTCGGGGCTGTTGTCGTCGGCGACGAGAACGTGCGCCTCGGGAACGGCCTCCCGCACCCGCGCGACGATCGGCTTGATGTTCTCCGCCTCGTTGTAGGTCGGGATGATCACCAAGGCCTTGCCGAGCGGGCCGTAACGCCTCTGGCCACCGTCGTTCACTACTGCCCCTTCGGATACATACGCGAGCCCCCACCATAGCGAGCCGCGCGCACGGGGTGCGGGATCGGGGCCCGGCGTCCTTCGGGCCGACCCGGGACCCGCTGGCTGCGGATCGACCGAGGCCGTTGTCTACTGAACGCCGGGGCCCCACCCGGGTCGCACCCTCCGCCGGAAAAACCTTCCCTCGCCCCCGAGGCGCGGGCGGCGTTCGGTGCCTGCGTGGAGGTTTGAAACCGGTCGGACGTCCTTGGTGGACGCGCCGAACCTACCGGCCGGTGGCGGCCCGCTGTCAACACCCGTTTGACCTGCGGTGATGAACCGTCTCTGCAGGCAGGCGAGGAAGATCCGCAGGTCGCGGGCGAGTCCTGCGCAGTTCGAGCGAGGGCTCGAAATGTCCCGACGTCACTCGTTCGGCCGCACGAACACCGTTTGTCCGGAGACGACCGTCCGCAGGCAGACCGGAAGATCGTTGCCGGGGGTCAGATCGGGCAGACCGGGCGTCCCGGAGCGCGGATCGGTCGACCAGCGCGCCACCCGGTCGTCCGGCGCCTGAACGAGTAGCTCGCCGGTGCGCCAGACCGCGTAGTCGGCCGGTGCGCCGGGCACCAGGGTGCCCGCGTCGTCGCGGCCGACGGCGCGCCAGCCGCCCCGGGTGTGCGCGGTGAAGGCGGCGCGGACCGAGACCCGGTGCTCGGGCGTGCGGTGGAAGGCGGCGGCGCGCAGGGTGCCCCACGGGTCGAGCGGGGTGACCGGGCTGTCCGAGCCGAAGGCGAGCGGCACGCCGGCGCGCAGCAGGGCGGCGTACGGGTTGAGGGCGCGGGCCCGCTCGACGCCGAGGCGGTCGGCGTACATGCCCTCGTCGCCGCCCCAGTACGCGTCGAAGGCCGGTTGCACGGACGCGGTGAGGCCCAGCTCGGCGAAGCCCGCGATCGCCTCCGGGCTGAGCATCTCCGCGTGCTCCACGCGGTGCCGGGCGGCCCGGATCCTGGCCAGGCCCAGCTTCTCGGCGGCGGCCCTGGTGCCCTCGACGACCGCGTCGACGGCGGCGTCGCCGATGGCGTGGAAACCGGCCTGCAGCCCGGCCTCGGTGCAGGCGACGACATGGGCGGCGACGGCCGCCGCGTCGAGGTGGGCCGTGCCGGAGCCGGCGTGGTCGGCGTACCGCTCGTGCAGGCAGGCGGTGTGGGAACCGAGGGAGCCGTCGGCGAAGAGGTCGCCGGCCGCGCCGAGGGCGCCGAGGGCGCGGGCCCGTTCGATGTCGAGGTCGGCCCAGTAGCCGACCACGCGCGGGCCGGGCTCGCTGCGGGCGAGGTCCAGCAGGCCGGTGAAGTCGTCCTCGGAGGAGATCTCGGGACCGCCGCACTCGTGCAGGGTGCCGATGCCCAGCGAGGCGGCGTGGTTCCGGGCGGCCCGCTGGGCCTCGGTGCGCTGCTGCGGGGAGAGCTCCGCGTACGCGGCGGCGCGGACGGCGTGGTGGGCGTCGCCGGTGAGCGGCTGCTGCCCGTCGTGGAAGCCGTCGAGGTCCCGGATGCCGGGCACCAGGTCGAGCAGTGCGGTGGTGACCACGCACGAGTGGACGTCGATGCGGGTGAGGTAGAGCGGGCGGCCGCCGGTGAGCCCGTCGAGCTCGGCGCGGGTGAGCGGCCGGCGCTCGGGCCAGCGGGCGGCGTCCCAGCCGTGGCCGATGAGGATCCGGTCGGCGGGGCGGGCGGCGGCGTACGAGCGGATCCTGTCCGCCGCCTCGGCGAGCGAGGCGGCGGAGGACAGGTCGAGGCCGGTCAGCGCGAGACCGGTCGCGGTGGTGTGTACGTGGGCGTCGACGAACGCCGGGGTGACGAGTGCGCCGTCCAGGTCGACCACCTCGTCCACACCGGAGGCGAAGGCGTCCGCCGCGCCCTCCGAGCCCACCCAGGCGACGTGCCCGCGCTCCACCACCATGGCGGTGGCGAAGGGGTCGGCGGGGCTGTGGACTTCTCCACCGCGCAGCAGCACGGTGCGGTGTTCGTTCGCGCTCATCCCACCAGGCTAGGGCGTACCGGACGCACTTCTTACCGGCGGGTTCGCCCGGCCGGGCCCCGGCGGGTGCCTCACCCCAGGGTCCGTCCGGCGGATCAGGGCCGGATCCGCCGGACAGGCCCCTAGGCCGTCTCTTCCGGATCTTGGCCGGGTCCGCGGCGTCTGGCACGGCACCTCGCCGCGTTGCCGAAGCGCCCCGATAGCTCCTTCCCCAAGCTCTCGGCTTCGCTCGAGCAGGGGAGACCCCATTCGCGACGCTCCGGCGCCTTGCGATGCTTCCCCTCGGCCCTGGCGGGCCTGGGGAGACCCCATGCACCAGACGCCGCGGCCTATCCGGCCCTGATCCGAAAGAAACGGCCTAGACGCGCGGCGGCCGGGACTCGTACGGGGTGGAGAGCACCACCGTGGTGCGGCTGGAGACGTGGGCCTGCGAGCGGATGCGGCTGAGCAGGTGCTCCAGCTCCAACGGGGTGGCGACGCGCACCTTGAGGATGTAGTTCTCGTCGCCCGCGACGCTGTGGCAGGCCTCGATCTCGGGGATGTCGGCGAGCCGGTCGGGGGTGTCGTCGGGGGCGCTGGGGTCGAAGGGTTTCACCGAGATGAAGGCGGTGAGCGGCAGGCCGACGGCCTCCGGGTCGACGACGGCGGCATAGCCGCGGATGACACCGCGCTGTTCAAGGCGGCGGACGCGCTGATGCACGGCCGAGGTGGACAGGCCGGTGGCCTTGCCCAGGTCGGTGTAGCTCATGCGCCCGTCCTTGACGAGCAACTCGACGATCTGACGATCCAGCTCCTCCATGCGGTGACCCTATTGCCCCGGCGGGCCCGGGGCACAGCCGGGGCGGCTCGTGCGCCGGTGCGGGGGCGCCCGGGCGGGCGCGCGCGGCGCCTTTCGAGGCATCTGGGGCGCATCCGCGGGGCACTTACGCCAGGCATGTGACGAACGCCACAGGCATACCGGCTTCTCGGGCGTGACCTCACGGTTATGCGGCCGGCCGTATGGGAATTGCTTGCTGTGGTCGAGGCCACTCAGATCCGGCCGACCCGTCCGAGGGGGAGATTCTCCATGCAGGAGCCTGTTGATTCCGTCGACACCGCCGACGAGCTCGACGCGTACGACACCTTTGAGATGTACCGGGTGATCTGCCCGGACTGCGAGCAGCCGATCGCGCTGCTCGCGGACGAGGACGTCCTGCCGGAGCACGCGCTCTGCCCGACGCCGTGGAACCCCTTCGTCCTCACGGTCTGCACCGGCACCGGCCGGCCCGCGGCCGGGGCCGTCCCCGCCGACGACACCCTGGAGGCGCAGGAGCAGGACACCGCCCTGCTCCTGACGCTTCCGCAGGGCCTGGACTGGCGGATGCAGCCGTTCTCGCACGTGGGCGGCCCGGGCTCGCGCCCGATCAAGCCGGCCCAGCTGCGCCGCGCGGCCTGACCCGGCGCGAGCCCCAGCAGCTCACCAGTAGCGCCCCTGCACCATCGCCGCGAGCGTGGCGTGGTGCAGGATCAGGCCGTCGACGTCCTCGGCGTTCGCGGGGACCCGCACCTCTCCGAAGTACGCCTGCCGGTACGCGATCCGCAGCATCACGATCGCGTGCCGCAGCGCCGCGTACAGGGTGTGGAACTCCATGTCCCGGGGCGTGTGCCCGGTGAGTTCGGCGTACCGCCGCTCGATCGCGTCCCGCCGCAGGAAGTCCGGCAGACCGGGCTGGCCGAAGCTCACCGTGAGGTCCTGGAAGAAGCGGTGCAGGTAGACCGTCCAGCCGAGGTCGACCTCGCGCGGCGCGAACGCCGCCATCTCCCAGTCGAGCACGGCGGCCGGCGTGAACCCGTCGTAGACGATGTTCCCGATCCTCGCGTCGCCCCAGTTGAGCACGGCGGGACCCTCGTCCGCGGGCCAGTGCGCCTCGAGCCAGTCGAAGGCGGACTCGATCAGCGGCGAGGGCGCGAGCCCCTCCACCACCCAGGCGTAGTAGGCGCGTTGGGCGTCGACGTGCCGGCGCAGCGGGCTGCCGACGCCCTCCGGCAGCAGGAACTCGGCCTCCTTCGCCGGGAACCGGTCGTGCAGCCGGGCCAGCACACCGACCGACTCCGCCTCCAGGACGGCCCGTTCGGCGTCGCTCGCCGCGTGCAGCCAGTTCCCCTCGTACGTGTAGGGCATGACGTCCGGCGGGACGCGCCCCTCCGCGCGGGCCATCACGAAGAAGGGCGCGCCCAGCGGGCCCGGATCCTCCTCCAGCCACAGCACCCGCGGCACGGGCACGTCGGTGTGCTCGGCGACCAGGCGCATCACCCGGTGCTGGCGCGCCATGTCGTAGACCGGGAAGACGGTGTACGCGTCGGGGTCGGCGGCGAGCCGGAGCGCGCAGCCGCGCACCGGCGCCTCCGGGTGCTCCAGGTCGAAGAGCAGGGTCTCGCTGGACATCCCGTTGGACCCGGGGACGGCCAGACCGGTGACCCTGGCACCGGGCAGCCGCCCGGCCAGCCAGGCACCGAGCCGGCGGCCCAGCTCCTCGGGATCACGTGTGGTGGTACGGGGCCGGGGCGCCGTCGCCATCGGGCCTCCTCTGCGGGGCTGCGGACTGGGGTCGGGTCTACGGGGCGGGGCTGGTGCCCGTGGGGTCGGGTCTACGGAGCGGGGCTGATGCCCGTGCGGTCGGTTCTACGGAGCGGGGCTCGTGGCCGTGCGGCCGGGTCTACGGGGCCGTGGACGTGTAGTCGGTGAAGCCGCTCGGGTCGTGGCGGCCGAAGGAGCCGTGCTCGAAGATGCCGTGGCCGGTGTGCCCGTCGAGGGTGAAGCGGGCGGCGTGGTCGGTGACGCCGTAGGCGGCGAGCGGGTGGGCGGCCGGGTCGGACAGGTCGTAGACGCGTCGGTCGGTCCAGTCGCGGCCCTGCCAGCTGCCGTGCTGCCAGTCGGGGGCGGGCGGGTAGCCGGCGCCGACGGCGAGCGGGGAGGAGGCGAGGATCTCCACGCCGATCTCCAGGGCCTTGCCGGCCGGGTCGGTGAGGTGGACGACGGCCCGTTCGGGTTCGCGGGTTCCGGGGCGGTACGTGATGTCGGTGCGGGGCCAGCCGAGCTGGGTGTCACGCCGCCCGTTCCGCACCAGCAGCGCCTCGTTGAGGGTGCGGTAGCCGTCGGCGTCCTCCTGGGTGATCACCATGAGGAACCGGTCCTCGAAGCGCATCGGTATCCAGAGCCAGTGGAAGCCCTCGGGCCGGAACTCCTCGGCGCGCCCCGGCTCTTCGCCGGGCAGCGGGCGCACGCCCCAGCTGCGGTCGCGGGTCCCGGTCCACTCCCCCGCCGTGACGGCGAACTCCTCGCCGCCCGCCCGGATGGTGCCGATGGCGTGGCCGGCCTGGACGAAGCGGCGGCCCTCCAGGGTGAGCCGGTCACCCCGGCGCTGGATGTGGTGCGGCTCCCAGACGGCCGGGAAGTCGCCCGTCCAGGTGAGGTCGAAGGAGAGCCCGTCGGCGTCGCCCGGGTCGGGGTCGCAGTGCAGCGTGAGCCGCCGGAGCGGCTGGTCGACGGTGATCCGCAAGGGCCCGACGGAGAGGCTCATCCGGTCGTCGCCGAGGGCGTCGGAGGCCCGGACGGCGTGCAGCCGGTCGCCGGTGCGCAGCGTCGCGTAGGCGTCGACGACCCCGGTGTTGGGGTACACGCCGAGCCCGGCGATGAGCAGGGCGCGGCCCTGGTGGTCGAAGACGTGGAAGATGCACCGGTCGTAGGCGTTCCGGTCCCCGCTGACGTGGTGCTTCATGGAGAGCGGCGCCTGGTGCACGGGGTATTCGTCGAGCGGGACGGGCCGGTCGTCTGACACGTGTGACCTCCTCGGCGGCGAGAGGGAACTGACGGTACGTCAGACTCCGTGCCGGGGACCAGAGTCGTGCGCCGGGTGCGCCCGCGCCCGGCGGGGCCTCGCGGGCCCGGGGACGTGTCGAACTTCCGCGCGACGCCCTCCGGCGGTGACCGGGAACCGGGCCTCGGCGTTGGTCAGGGCATGACCACGCTGTATACGACACCCAGCGGATACGGCCGGCATCGACAGCCCGAGCCGCACTTTGAAGAATCGGTTCAGCAAGCGATTCCCGCGCCCGCGACGATGGCCGCCCCCATGCCGGTTCCCGTGCCGGGCCCCGCGCCCGCGCACGCTCCGGCGCCTGCCACGGCGCCCCCGCCGCCTTCCGCGCCGCACCCCGCCGACCCGCCCATCTACCGGGCGGTGCTCGACCTCTGGGCCAGCCACGGCAGGACGCTGCCGGGCCACCGCGACCAGGAGTGGAGCCGCCTGGCCGCGGGCCCGGTCTGGGCCGACCGCACCGTACGTGTCAGCGGGACTCTGGTCCGGCAAGGTGACGGGCGATGACCACCCGCTGGATCTGGTTGGTGCCCTCGACGATCTGGAGCACCTTCGCCTCCCGCAGGAAGCGCTCGACGGGGAAGTCCGCGGTGTAGCCGTAGCCGCCGAGCACCTGCACCGCGTCCGTGGTGACCCGCATCGCCGCGTCCGAGCAGAACAGCTTCGCCATGGCCGCCTGCTTGGCGAACGGCCGGCCCTCGTCGCGCAGCCGGGCGGCCTCCAGGTACAGGGCACGACCCGCCTCGATCTGCGTGGCCATGTCGGCGAGCAGGAAGCGCAGGCCCTGGAAGTCGGCGATCGGGCGGCCGAACTGGCGGCGCTCCCGCGCGTGGGCCACGGCCGCGTCCAGCGCCGCCTGCGCCACGCCCACCGCGCAGGCCGCGATGCCGAGCCGCCCGGAGTCGAGCGCGGCCAGGGCGATGGCGAAGCCCTGCCCCTCCGCGCCGATCCGCCACGCGTCGGACACGCGGACGCCGTCGAGGTGCACCTGCGCCGTGGGCGAGCCCTTCATGCCCATCTTCCGCTCGGGCGCGGCGGCGCCGAGCCCCGGCGCGTCCCCGGGCACCAGGAAGGCCGTGATGCCCTTCGGGCCCTCGCCGCCGGTGCGGGCCATGACGGTGTAGAAGTCGGCGATCCCGCCGTGGGTGATCCACGCCTTGGTGCCGTCGAGCACCCACGCGTCGCCGTCCCGTACGGCGCGGGTGCGCAGGGCGGCGGCATCCGACCCGGAGGACGGTTCGGAGAGGCAGTAGGCGCCGAGCAGTCCGCCGCCGAGCATCGCGGGCAGACGGGCCGCCCGCTGCTCCTCGCTGCCGAAGGCGGCCAGGGCGTGGCAGGACAGGCTGTGCACGCTGACGCCGAGCGCCACGGTGAGCCGGGCGGCGGCCAGCTCCTCCAGGACCTGGAGGTAGACGGTGTACGGCTGGTCGCCGCCGCCGTACGCGGAGTCGTACGGCAGCCCGAGCAGCCCGGAGGCGGAAAGCAGCGAGAAGAGCTCCCGGGGGAAGTGCCCGGCGGCCTCCTCCTCGGCGGCGCGAGGCACGATCTCGCGCTCGGCGATCTCCCGCACCAGGGCCAGCAGCTCCCGGGCTTCTTCGGTGGGCAGCCGGCGTTCCACGGGCCTCGGGGCACGGTCGGGCATGGCGGGCGCACTCCTCCCTCTCGGGGTCGGTCACGGCGCCGATGCTGCCCCGCCACGGGCGCGCGGAGGCGCGGCGGGCGGCCGTGGCGGGAGGAGTATGCCCGTTCGGCGGTCCGGCCTCACACGAGCGCGGACGGGAAGAGCGGGAGGGGCGGGGAGAGCAGGGACGGGAGGGGCGGGGAGGAGCAGGGACGGGAGGGGCGGGGAGGAGCAGGGACGGGAGGGGCGGGGAGGAGCAGGGACAGCGGAAGGGCGAAGGGATCGGGCCGGCCGCACATGACGACCGGAGCGCACCAGGGGCCGCGAGAGCGGGTCTCAAGGTCCAGGGGTGTCTCTCGCGCGGAGGTACGACTCCAGTTCGGCGGCGCCGGCCAGCATCGCGCGGGAGCGGGCGGACAGCCGGGCGCGCCAGTCCTCCAGGGCGGCCTCCAGGGGCTCGAGGCCGCCCGCCGACCGCACCTGGGCGATCAGCGGGGCGATCTGCTCCAGCAGGTAGCCGCCGCGCCTGAGCTGATGGGCGAGACGGGCGTCCCGTACGGCGGCCTCGTCGTAGACGCGGTAGCCGGTGCGCGGGTCGCGGCGCGGGCGCACCAGACCGGCGCGCTCCCAGGTGCGCAGCGTCGCGGGCCGGATGCCGAGCTGCGCCGCCAGGGGCCCGACGAAGGTGTCGCGGGACGCGGGGGCCACGTCCTGCTCGCTCCTGGCGCCCGGCCCCAGGTCACGCAGCGCGCTCTCCACGGCCTGGAGGGTGCGGCGGTCGTCGAGGAGCTGGGCGTGGCTCTCGTCGATGAGGCGGAAGGCCTCTGCGACGGCCCCTTCGTTCACGGCGCGCATGATCGCCGTCGCCGTCGGGTGGCCGTGACCGGGCAGCAGGGCGAGGAACGCGCCGAGGGCCTTGGCGTGCAGCGGGGTGTAGGTGCGGTAGCCGTGGGGCGTGCGCGCCGCGGCCGGCAGGATCCCGGCCTCCTCGTAGTTCCGCACCGCCTGCGTGGAAAGTCCGTGTCCGCGAGCCAGGTCGACGGGCCTGAGCCGCCGACCACCGCTTTGAAGGTTTCGCACCATGAGATCCCCTCAATCAGGCCTGCCGTGCGCAAAAGTTTCCACCGAAGCTTCAACGATACGGTTGAAGGCATGGCGACTGACAACAAGGAAACCGTCAAGGAAACCGTCCGTTCCGTCGACGCCGCCGCCGTCATGGCGCTGCTTCCCACCAGGCCCCGGCTGCTCGCCCTGGGCGAGCCGACCCACGGCGAGGACGCCCTGCTCGACGTGCGCAACGAGCTCTTCCGGGAGCTCGTGGAGCAGGAGGGCTACCGGACGATCGCGATCGAGAGCGACTGCCTGGCCGGCCTCCTCGTGGACGAGCACGTCACCTCCGGCACCGGCGCCCTCGGCGAGGTCGTGGAGCGCGGGATCAGCCACGGCTGGGGCGAGTCCGCGGCCAACCGCGAGCTCGTGCGCTGGATGCGCGCCTTCAACGAAGACCGTCCCGCCTCCGACCGGCTCCGCTTCGCCGGTTTCGACGGCCCGCTGGAGATCACCGCCGCCGCGAGCCCGCGGCAGGCCCTCACCGCCCTCCACGGCTACCTCGCGGCGCACGGAGATCCCGGCCTCCTGCCGTGCACCGCCGGGACGCTCGACCGGCTCCTCGGTGCGAACGAGCGCTGGACCGAGCCCGCCGCGATGCGGGACCCGTCCCGGTCCGTGGGCCGGTCGGCCGAGGCCGGGGAGCTGCGGCTGCTCGCCGACGAGCTCGCGGCGCTGCTCGACGCGCAGTCGCCGCACCTGATCGCGACGACGTCCCCGGACGACTGGGACCGGGCGCGGCTGTACGGGCGCACCGCCCTCGGTCTGCTGCGCTACCACCACGGCATGGCCGACACCTCACCGGCGCGTCTGACCCGGCTGGTGGGCGTGCGGGACCAGATGATGGCCGAGAACCTGCTCGCCCTGGCCGCCCGCGGCCCCGTACTCGTCCATGCCCACAACTCCCATCTCCAGCGGGAGAAGAGCACGATGCGGATGGGCGGGGCGCCGCTGGAGTGGTGGGGCGCGGGCGCGCTGGTGAGCGCCCGGCTCGGCGCGGAGTACGGCTTCGTGGCCACGGCTCTCGGCACGATCCGGCACCGGGGCGTGGACACACCACCGCCGGACACGGTCGAAGGGCTGCTGTACGCGCTCCCGGAGGACCGCTGCCTCGTCGACCCACGCCGGCTGGCCACCGCCCTGGGCGACACCCTGCCCGCGCCGCGCGAGTCGCCCTGGTTCGGCTACGCCCCGCTGAACCCGGCCCGCCTGGCGGGCGCCGACGGCCTCGTGTTCGTGAAGGACGTCACCCGGACGTAGCGGCGGCTCACATCAGGCCGGCGCGGGTGACGAACACGGCGAGGACGACGACCAGGGTCCAGCCGAGCAGGTGCTCGAGGATCTTCGGTCCGTCGTCCTTGGGCCCGCCGGTGCGCGTACGGACGCGGGCGGCGGCGTGGGAGGTCGCGCTCATGCGGCCCAGCGTGCCCGCGGCCGGGGCCGCGGGTCAGCGACGCAGATCACGTCACCCCCACCGGCCCCGCCCGCACCGCCGCGCCTCAGAGGACGCCGACGTCCTGAAGTGCCTTGCGCTGCGCGGGAGTCGGCCGGTCGGGGAAGTAGAGGTAACACACCCCGCCTGTGCCGGACACCACTTTGCCGCTCGCGTTGTAACGCTTGGTCCGCAGCCAGATATTCTCCCACTCCCGCCGCCTGTACACCCGCCGGACGGCCTCGTTGCTCGGTGAGGCCGGGTCGTTGGCGATCACGTCGCCGGTGGCGGTGAAGCCGATCACCGTCATCAGGTGACCCGAGGTGCCGTAGCCGGCGCCGGTGAGTTCCTCCTTGCGGAAGGACTGGGACGTTATGGCCGGGATGCCGGCGCGGATCAGGGTCTCCAGTTCGGTGAGGGAGCGGAGGCGGGTGACGACCGCGTTCATGTCGGGGTAGGTGGCGGCGTAGGCGGCGTTGAAGGGCCAGTTGCCGCAGCCCGCGTACTGGTAGTCGTAGGTGAACCGGGCCGCGTGGCAGACCTGCGGGTCGGCGAAGTCCGGGTTCACCCAGGCCAGGTCCTCGGCCGTGGGGCGGCGCTCCCAGTACTCGACGATCATCTGCGAGGAGGTGGGGCTGCACCAGGCCTCGCCGCCGTTGTCGTACTCGGGGTACTGGCCCACGTGGGTGTTCTGCGAGTAGCGGGGAACGGTCAGCTCCCGGTCGAGGCCGGGCTCGGAGGCCGGCACCGTGAAGCGGTCCGGGATGTCCGAGGCCATCGCGCCGAGCCGCCAGACCGTGGGGGTGAGCGTCGTGCCCGGCCTGCGGTAGAGGGTGAGGCGGAGCCGGTAGGAGACGAGGCGGAGGCCGCCCGCGGGGTCGTCGATCGAGAAGGTGTCCGTCCAGACGGAGGCCTTGCCGTCGCTCTGGTCGTCGACCGAGGTGCGCCGGATGTCGGCGTCGCCCGCGGCCCAGCGGCCCATGACGAACCAGGGCGTCTCGGTGCCGTCGCCGTACGTGCCGCGCAGCTCGACCTGGAGCCAGGTGCCGGGCGGGGTGTGGGCGTTCCAGGAAGCGATGACCTCGGTCGCGGGGACGGTGGAGGTGTGGACGGGCGAGATCCAGCCCGCGTGCTCCCAGGTGCTGGTCCGGCCGGTGTGCGGGTCGGTGTAGTCGGTGCGGCCGGCCGGGCTGTCGATCACCAGGCCGGGGCGGTGTCCGGCGACGGCGCGGGTGCCGGCCGGCGTGCCGCAGCGCCAGTCGGTGTACGTGCTCCAGAAGCGGTTGTCGACGAGCCCGGGCGCCGTCGCGTGGCCGTCCGCGGCCTGGTCGGGACAGGCCGCGTCCTCGGCGCAGGCGGCGGCGCCGGCGGCCTCGTCGGCGCGCGCTCCCGGCGCCGCCGTCGCGGGGGCCGCGGTGGTCGCGGCCGTGCCGGCGGCGGCCGCGAGGGCGGCGAGGACGGTTCTGCGCGGGGTGGCAGGAGGCATGGGCGGTGACCCTCCAGTCGGTGGTGGCGAACGGACGGGCTGCGGGCCCCACTATCGCGGCTCGCGGTCGGCTTCTGCCAGCGATTCGACGCGTGCCGCCCGAGCAATATTGGTCTCCACCAGTGGCACCCGCCGCCACGCTGACCTGCGGCGGACCCCCGCCGGCGTGCTCCGCGGCCGGCGGGCCGCGGAGCGGTGCGGAAACTGCCGCGAATGGCCCGAAAGCATCGCCCGCCTGACGGCTCCCGCTAGCGTGACGCGCTCACCTTCCTGGCCACAACTCGCATGGAGAGGCGCGGCGTTGGACATTTCCCAGCACCTCGACTGGGCTCGCAAGATGTTCCCGTTCCCGACGGGGGCGTCCTACCCTCAGAGCCACGGCCTCCCGAAGGGGCCCCTGAAGGCGGCTGCCACCCTTGCCGATGTGTACAGCCGTCACGGCCACGCACACGGGGGATCCATCCGGTTCCTGCTCGGGGTCGGCCTCAACGCACTCGGCACCGAACTGGACAAGCGCGGGCGGGCCAAGGAGGCCGTTCTCACGTTCCAGGTCGCCTTTCTGGTGCTGGGTTCCGAGCCGGACGTCGACTACTACCACTCGCCGCAGAAGGTCGCCGAGGCGGTCAAGTTCAGCCGGACCCAGCTGAGCAATCTCGGCGCCACGACCGTCACCGATCTCCCTCTGGCCCTCGACGAGCCGATCTGGCCGTTGTCCGAGATCTTCGCCTCCTACGACACCGCGCTCGAGGAAAACACGCTGGCTCCGGCCGTGAGTCAGGCCCTTGCCCCCGGCGAGGTGTCCGCCCCCCTCATCTCCGCCGCTCCGGTGGTGCGCGCGGAGACCATAGAGGAGGTGGACGAGCAGGAAGGCGACCCCGTCGGCGACGAGACCACCGACGCGCGCTCGGCCCGCGAGCTGGTCGACAGCCTCGCCGACACCTGGTCGGGCGCGGAACGCGTCTCGATGTCCGATCAGGGCCAGGAGCTCCTGAAGTACTTCACCAAGATCGGCGGGAAGCACGGAGCCTTCGGGCGCCGGCTCGGCAAGATCCTCCAGGACGACCTGAAGCGTGCGGCCCAGCTGTTCCCGGACGGTATGCCGACGCGCCGCCACGACCTGCACGCGCTCGCCCGGAAGATGCGCAACCTGGCCGGCCGCCGCGAGTCGCAGGAACGGCCGCCCCTGCCCGAGGAGGTTCGGCTGCGCTGGCTGGTGTCGGCCGTCACCAACCACCTCATGTGGAACGTGGAGGACGGCCTCCTCACCAACCGCCCCCACGTCCTGCACGACCTCATGCGGTATCTGGGATCGATCATCTCCAGCGACATGAGGTTCCAGGACTCGGCCCGCGACCTCATCCTCGACTGCGTGGAGATCCAGGTCCGCGTCACGACGGAGATCCCGTCCGTCTTCCTCGACAAGTACTTCCGGCTCCGCCCCTACACCCTCGCCTCGGTGGGCACGTACCTGATGCTGGCCGGCCCCAACCCCCCGCTCCCTCAGGACAGCGACCACGACCCGCGGGTCTGGCACAGGGTGGACGGCACTCCGGTCCGGGCGCAGCGCATGGACTGGCCGGAGATCCTGCTGCGGCAGTGGCGCGACGACGAGCACCGGAAGGGGGCCTGCTTCGCCCTCGCGTCGGCCGCGGGCTGGAACGAGACCCGTGCGCAGTGGCTCCTGCACACGCTGTTCGCCCGCTCGACCCATCCTGACCGGGACACGGACCGAGACCTCTGGCTGCGGGACGTCAGCGAGCTGATGACCTCGGCCGGCAAGGTGCGGGTCGCCACCAACCCCTGGGGTTACGAGAAGTCCGGAACCGACCGCGGCAGCGCGATCACCAGCGACGACGCCGGGCGGCTGCGTGTGCCGTCGACCGTTCTCCAGGCAGCGGTGGCCCAGGGACTGTCGCCGGGCGAGGTGATCACCGTGCACGGCAACCTCTTCGCCGGGCGCCGCATGCCCACGTACCTCCTCACGAACCGCTACGGCCCGCTGTCCGTGCTCAAGATCGACCAGCGGGACAAGGTGCTGCGCGAGGTACACAACTTCCGGAGGTTCGCGAAGCGGCTCCACCAGAACAACCGCCCCAGCGAGTGCGAATCGCACGCGATGGAGATGTACCTCGGGGACAACAGCGAGCCGCTGCGCGCCATCGAGACGGCCTACGCGTTCGAGGAGGGCGAGAGCCCCAGCACGCTGAGCGACTGGATCCGCACGGCGGATCCGAAGGACGCCACCGCCATCGTCGAGAAACTGCTGCTCACGACGATGAAGCCGTGGATCGCCCACAGCAGGCGCGATCGCATCGACCTGCGCGCCGAGTACCCGGTGTTCCGGCCGGCGCCGGCCCTCAACAAGCAGTCACCGGCCCGTTGGGCCGCCATCGAGCTGAACGCGATCATCAGCAAGCGCGTGCACGAGGAGTTGCAGACGACCTTCACCGCCGACGACCCGGCCCTGGGCCCATGGGCCGGCTCCGCGCCCGGCCTGACCGCCGCCCTGGAGCGCTTTCCGGCAGGTGTGGAACCGGTCAACCCGTTCTGGTTCGCCGCGGAACTGGCCGAGATCGGCAGCGGAGCCTTCAGCGACATCCTCGATTCGTTCGACATCGGGCTGCTCGACTTCGACACCACCCTGACGCTCTCGCACGGGGATCTCCACCTCGACAACGTGCTGTGTACGCTGGGCGGCGACCAGCCGAAGCCCGTACTCATCGACTTCGAAAGCGCCCACGACGGCCACGTGTGCAAGGATCTGGCCCGCCTGGAGGCGAGCCTCCTGTGCCAGGTGTTCGAGTGGGACGGTGACGCCGCGTCACGGGTGGCCGGCTGGGTCGCCGAGGTGCTCGTACGCCCGCAGCCCCCGTCCACGGCTCCGCTCCAGTCCGCCACCCCGCCCGATCTGCTGCCTGCGGTCGATGGCGACCGGTCGCTCGGCGCCGACGAGCGACTGGTTCTGGCCGTGTCCCGGCGGATCCGGGAGATCGCGATCGGCTGCGGGCAGGGGCACTGGCCGATCAAGGCCGACGAGTACCACCTGGCCCTCGCGGGCGCTCTGCTCCCGATGGTCCGGTACTCGACGATGTCCCTGATGCAGCGGCGCTTCGCCCTCACGCTGAGCACGTTGATCACCTCCGCATTGCGGCACCGCTGGACCACGGTCGTCACGGAGGGCGCCCAGGGGTGAACGCCCGGTCAGGGCCCTCGCGGGCCCTGATCCACGTCCTGGGCCCCCGGCCCGCTCCCCTACCCTGAAGCCATGACCGATCTCGACCGGACCGACCGCACCGGCCTCGGCCGCGCGGCCGCCGCGCTGCGGCTGCCGGCGCCCTCGTGCGGGCCGGTGCGGCTCGTCGCGGTCGACGGGCACGCCGGTTCGGGGAAGTCCACGCTGGCCGCCCGGCTCGCCGCCGTGCTCGGCGGTGCTCCCGTGCTCCATCTCGACGACCTCGCCACCCACGAGGAGCTCTTCGCGTGGACCGGGCGGATGCTCGGCGAGGTGATCGGGCCGCTCTCCCGTGGCGAGACGGCGCTGTATCACCCGTACGACTGGAATCTGCGTGCCTTCGGTCCGCCGCGGACGCTGGACCCGGCACCGGTGGTGCTCTTGGAGGGCGTGGGAGCCGGGCGGCGGGCGCTGCGGCCGTTCCTGGCGCGGCTGCTGTGGATGGAGCGCGTTCCCGAGGAGTCCTGGGTGCGCGGGCGGCGCCGCGACGGGCCGGCGCTCTCCGGTTTCTGGGACGAATGGACCGTGGCGGAGACTCGCCACTTCGCCGAGGACCCGTCGCGGCCCTTCGCCGACACCTTGGTACGGGAGTGCACTGAGGGGTACGAGTGGCTGCCCGGGCCTCGTGTGACAGCGGGCCCCGACCAGATCATCACCCACCGTGACGAGTCCCCGGCCGCAAACTGAGTGGGCGGAAGTCCACTTCCGCAAGTGCCTCAACTCGGCTTGACCCAAGGGGCGTACAGGTCTTACGTTCTCAATGTGCGGCTCTCCGGAGTCGCCGCGGACGCGAAGCCCCCGGTTGTTCCCCCGTGATCGGGGGCTTCGTTCCGCCCCCGCGCTCACCGAGGGTCACCGACGGTGAGCGGGCCGCGGATCGTGTCGATCACGACGGATCGCCTTCTTCTCCCTCATCACGCACCCTCTGCGCAGGTACGATGCCCCTCGGTGCGGTCAATTCCCGTCCACGTGTAGACGGTTGTGGGGGACCCGATGGACTTCGGCACACAGGGCGCGCATGCCCCCGCCGAGCTCGCCTGGCTGCGCGGAGTCGACGCCTACACGATGGGCGCCTATCCGCAGGCCGAGGAGGAGTTCCGCACGGCGGTGCGCATCGACCCCGGCATGGCCGACGGCTGGCTCGGTCTGCACGCGCTGCGCGTGGACACCACGACCGCACTGCTGCGGATGTACCGCAACCGCGAGCGCTTCGGCGAGCAGCGGGCCCGGCACCGCAGGAACCTCAACTCCTGGTACTGGCTCGGCTGGTGGGTGCAGCCGGTGCTCGAGAGCCCGCGCGACCTGCTGCTCGCCCACGCCTCGCACTGGCTCGACGGCCGGCACGTGCCGGAGCTCGACCGGGCACTCGTCGGGCTGCCGCCGGTCGACGCCGACCCCCAGGTCCGCTTCCTGCACGCCTGCCGCTCCTACCTGGTCAAGGACTGGGAGCAGCTGGTGCGGCACACCGAGCCGCTGGTCGACGACCCGCTCCTGGGCATCGAGGCGGGGCTCTTCGGCGGGATGGCCCGGGTGCGCCTGGAGATGTACGGGCAGGCCGAGCCGCTGCTCGCGACGGCCCTGATGCGCTGCCGCAGCGAGCAGCCGCAGCGCAAGGAGCTGCGCTACTGGCTCGCGCGGGCGCACGAGGGCACCGGCAGGACCGCCGCCGCGATGCCGCTCTACCGCGCGGTGCACCGGATCGATCCGGCGTTCATGGACACCGCCGCGCGGCTCGCCGCCATCGCCGAGTACGACGGTTTCGAGGGCCCGGACGATCCGGTGGGGCTCGCGCCGGCCATGTACGGAGGGTTCGGCCAGGACACGGTGGACGGCGAGCGGGCCGACGTCGAGGCCCCGGCCGGCGACGGCCTGCTGCTCAGGCCCGAGGCCGGGCCGCCGCCCGCGCCGCCGGAGCCGCCCGACGTCGTGCGCCAGAAGGCGGCGGTCCCGGCGCAGCCTGCGTCGCCCCGCTTCCCGGCCGGCTCCACCGACCCGGCGCTGCTCGCCGAGGCGCTGGCGGAGCTGGAGCGGATGGTCGGCATGGAGCCGGTCAAGCGACAGGTGAAGGCCCTGTCGGCGCAGCTGGAGATGGCCCGGCTGCGCGCCGGTCAGGGCCTGCCGGTCCAGCCGCCGAAACGTCACTTTGTCTTCTCCGGTCCCTCGGGCACCGGCAAGACCACCGTCGCCCGCATTCTCGGCCGGGTCTTCTACGCGCTGGGCCTGCTCGGCGGGGACCATCTGGTGGAGGCCCAGCGGGCCGATCTGGTCGGCGAGTACCTGGGCCAGACCGCGGTCAAGGCCAACGAGCTGATCGACTCGGCGGTCGGCGGGGTGCTCTTCGTCGACGAGGCCTACGCGCTCTCCAACAGCGGCTACAGCAAGGGCGACGCCTACGGCGACGAGGCCCTTCAGGTGCTCCTCAAGCGCGCCGAGGACAACCGCGACCACCTCGTGGTGATCCTGGCCGGCTATCCGGAGGGCATGGACCGGCTGCTCGCCGCGAACCCGGGGCTCTCCTCCCGGTTCACCACCCGGGTCGACTTCCCGTCGTACCGCCCGCTCGAACTCACCGAGATCGGCAAGGTCCTCGCCGCGGCGAACGGCGACGGCTGGGACGAGGAGGCCCTGGAGGAGCTGCGCTCGATCAGCGGGCACGTCGTCGACCAGGGCTGGATCGACGAGCTCGGCAACGGCCGCTTCCTGCGCACGCTGTACGAGAAGTCCTGCGCGTACCGCGATCTGCGGCTGTCCGGCTACGGAACCACGCCGTCCCGCGAGGACCTGGCCACGCTGCGCCTGCCGGACCTGATGCAGGCGTACGGCGAGGTGCTGTCCGGCCGGGGCCCCATGGACCGCGGCCCGCAGGAGCCGCCGGGCGGCTGACCGGCGGCCCGCGACGGCGACGGAGGGCCCGTCCGGTCCGCATTCCGGCCGGACGGGCCATCCACGGGCTCAGCCCGTGAGCACCGGCGCGGGCGGCTGCGGCTGCGGCGGGCCCGAGGGGTGCCGCACCGGCGGTCCGACGCGGTGCGCCGGGTCGCGGACCTCGCCGACCAGCATCTCCAGCACGTCCTCCAGGGCGACGAGGCCGAGCACCCGGCCGGAGGCGTCCGCCACCTGCGCCAGATGGGTCGCGGCCCGGCGCATCACGGTGAGCGCGTCGTCCAGCGGCAGCTCGGCCCGCAGCGTGGCCATCGGGCGCCACACCTGCTGGGGCACCGCCCGCTCCCGCTCCTCCAGGTCAAGGACGTCCTTCACGTGCACGAAGCCCATGAAGGTGCCCCGGCCCTCGGCCCGTACCGGGAAGCGGGAGTATCCGGTCCGCACGGTCAGTTCCTCGATGTCCCGCGGGGTGACCGACGGGGGCACGGTGACGAGCGAGGCCGAGGGGATGAGGACGTCGGTGACCGGGCGGGTGCCCAGTTCCAGGGCGTCCTCCAGGCGCTCCTGCTCGGCCGGGTCGAGCAGTCCGGCCTGGCCGGCGTCCTCCACGAGCCTTCCGAGCTGGGTGCTGGTGAAGACGGCCTCCACCTCGTCCTTCGGCTCGACCTTGAAGGCCTTGAGGACGAGACCCGCGCACGCGCCGAGGGCCCGGGTGACCGGCCGGCAGAGCCGGGCGAAGCCGACCAGGCCGGGTCCGAGCAGCAGCGCGGTGCGTTCGGGATCGGCCATCGCCAGGTTCTTCGGGACCATCTCGCCGATGACCAGGTGGAGGAAGACCACCGCGGCGAGCGCGATCACGTACCCGAGCGGGTGGACGAGGCCTTCCGGCACGGCCACGGCGTGGAAGACCGGTTCGAGCAGCCGGGCCACGGTCGGCTCGGCGACCGCGCCGAGCGTCAGCGACGCGACGGTGATGCCGAACTGGGCGGCCGCCATCATCTGCGGCAGGTTCTCCAGGCCGTACAGGACCTGGCGGGCCCGCTTGCCGCCGAGCGGCTCGATCTGGCTGCGGCGTACGGACACGAGCGCGAACTCGGCGCCGACGAAGAACCCGTTCGCCAGCACCAGCAGGAGGGCGAGGAGCAGAGGGAGCAGACTCATCGGGCCGCCTCCACGGCGACGGGCACCGGGGCGGTGCGCATGATCCGCACCCGTTCGGCGCGGTAGCGGTCGACCTGGCGCACCGAGAGCCGCCAGCCGGGCAGCTCGGCCCGGTCGCCCGGGGCGGGGATGCGCCCGAGCAGATCGGCGACGAGCCCGGCGACCGTCTCGTACGGGCCGTCGGGCACGTCGAGTCCTATCCGGTGCAGGGTGTGCACGCGGCAGGAGCCGTCGGCCTCCCAGACCTGCGAGCCGTCGTCGCAGGGCACGGCGGCCAGTTCCGGCCGGGCGTCGGCGGCGGTGTCGTGCTCGTCGCGGACCTCGCCGACGAGCTCCTCGACGATGTCCTCCAGGGTGACCACGCCGGCGGTGCCGCCGTACTCGTCGACGACGACCGCTATGGGCTGTTCGCGGCGCAGCCGTTCCAGCAGGGCCTGGGCGGGCAGCGACTCGGGGACGAGCAGCGGCGGTACGGCGATCCGGGCCACGGAGGTCCGGTGCCGCTCGTGCGGGACGACGGCGAGCGCGTCCTTGAGGTGGACCATGCCGACGATCTCGTCGATCCGCTCGCGGTAGACGGGGAACCGGGACAGGCCGGTGGCCCGGGTGAGGTTGAGGACGTCGGCCGCGGTGGCGTCCGACTGGAGGGAGCTCATCCGCACCCGCGGGGTCATGACCTGCTCGGCGGTGAGCCCGCCGAGGGACAGGGTGCGGACGAAGAGGTCGGCGGTGTCCTGTTCCAGGGCGCCGGCCAGGGCCGAGTGGCGGGCCAGGGAGACCAGCTCGCCGGGGGTGCGGACCGAGTCCAGCTCGTCGGCCGGCTCCACGCCGAACAGCCGGACGAGCCGGTTGGCGACGGCGTTGAGCAGGGAGATCACCGGCCGGAACAGGCTCGCGAAGGCGTGCTGCGGTCCGGCGACGAACCGGGCCACCTGGAGCGGCCGGGAGACCGCCCAGTTCTTCGGCACGAGCTCGCCGACCACCATCTGCACGGCGGAGGCGAGCAGCATGCCCACGAGCACGGAGATGCCGGAGACGGCCCCTTCGGGCAGTCCGGTGGCGGTGAGCGGCCCGTCCAGCAGCCGGGCGAGCGCGGGCTCGGCGAGCATGCCGGTGACCAGCGAGGTGATGGTGATGCCGAGCTGGGTGCCGGAGAGCTGGAAGGACAGCTCGCGCAGGGCGCGGACGACTCCGCGGGCCCTGCGGTCGCCTTCGGCGGCGGCGCGCTCGGCCTCGGCGCGTTCGACGGTGACGAGGCCGAACTCGGCGGCCACGAAGAAGCCGTTGGCGAGAATCAGCAGGAAGGCCGCTGCGAGGAGCAGCAGGGAAACGATCATGCCGCCGCCTCGGGTGAGAGGGCGGCGCAGGTACTACCGGACGATCCGTCCATTGCCGGAGGGAGTCACTCCTCGGGTCGAAGGGTGGCCTCGCGGGACGCCTGGCGGGCGGCCCTGCACAAGCGAGGCGGTGGTGCCGCTCGGCACCACCGCCACCAGATTAGCCAGCCCCGCACCGGCACGGGCAGGGGGTCGGCCCCGTATGGGGGACGGATCGGGGTCCCTGCCCGGGTCCGGCCGGGGTCAGCGGGACTCCGCGCCCGTGCCCCTGCTCTCGGCGAGCGCGCGCAGCGCCCGGGCGTCGCGGATGGCCTGCTCCTTGGCGATTCCCGGCTGGATGCCGAGGGCCGGCAGGCTGGTGCCGTCGCTCAGGTCGAGGAAGACCCAGGCGTCGCCGGGGCGCAGATTGACCTTGAGGATCTCGGCCCACGCCAGTCGGCGTGTCCGGGTGATGTTGACGACCGTCACGCCCTCGTCGTCGGCGACGACCTTGGGCCGGCTCAGCAGCACCAGGACGCCCAGGAACATCGCGGCGGTGAAGACGAAGCTGGCCCGCTCCCCCGGTCCCAGCTTCTCCAGCATCAGCCCGACGGCGGTGATGACGACGAACATCGCCACACCGGCGGTCAGCAGGACGGCCCGGGTGCGGCCCGGCCGGAAGGTGACCGGGAGGGCGGGAGCGGTGGTGTCGGACATCGGGTTCCCGGGTTTCTTGCGTGCGGGCTTTCGGGCTTGGGGTGTGCGGCGTTCTCGGGCCGTCAGAGGCGGCAGGCGTGGATGGCCGTGGTCAGGATGGCCCGGGCGCCCAGCTCGTACAGGTCGTCCATGACCTTCTGCGCCTCCTTGGCGGGGACCATGGCGCGCACGGCGACCCAGCCCTCGTTGTGCAGCGGCGAGACGGTGGGCGACTCCAGGCCGGGCGTGAGGGCGACGGCCTGCTCCAGGTGCTCGGCGCGGCAGTCGTAGTCCATCATCACGTAGCTGCGGGCGACCAGGACGCCCTGGAGGCGGCGCAGGAACTGCTGCACCTTGGGGTCGTCGGCGGTGGCGCCGGTGCGGCGGACCACGACGGCCTCGGAGGTGAGGATCGGCTCGCCGATGACCTCCAGGCCCGCGTTGCGCAGGCTGGTGCCGGTCTCGACGACGTCCGCGATGATCTCGGCGACGCCCAGCTGGATCGCGGTCTCGACGGCCCCGTCGAGGTGGACGACGGACGCGTCGACGCCCTGCTCGGCGAGGTGCTTGGCGACGATGCCCTCGTAGGAGGTGGCGATCGTCATCCCGTGGAAGTCCTCGGGGCCGCTCGCGGTGCCGGGGCGGGTGGCGTAGCGGAAGGTGGAGCGGCCGAAGTTCAGCGGCAGGATCTCCTCGGCGTTGGCGCCGGAGTCCAGGAGCAGGTCGCGGCCGGTGATGCCGATGTCGAGCCGGCCGGACGCCACGTAGATCGCGATGTCCTTGGGGCGGAGGTAGAAGAACTCCACCTCGTTGTCCGGGTCGACGGTGACGAGTTCCTTGGACTCCTTGCGCTGCCGGTAGCCCGCCTCATGGAGCATCTCCATCGCAGGTCCGGAGAGAGAACCCTTGTTGGGGACGGCGATGCGCAGCATGGGACGGGCTTCCTTTGCCTCGGATGTCGGTTTCTGGATCGGGAAGGGACGTGCTCAGAGGTGGGCGTAGACGTCGTCGAGCGAGATCCCGCGGGCGACCATCATCACCTGGACGTGGTACAGCAGCTGCGAGATCTCCTCGGCGGCGGCTTCCTTGCCTTCGTACTCGGCGGCCATCCAGACCTCGGCGGCCTCCTCGACGACCTTCTTGCCGATGGCATGGACGCCCTTGCCGACCAGTTCCGCGGTGCGGGAGGTCGCCGGGTCGCCGGTCTCGGCCTTGAGCTTGAGCTCGGCGAAGAGCTCTTCGAAGGTTTTGTTCGCCATGATGTCCTAAGAGTACGGGGTGTGAATCTGCCCTCAGCGCCAGGGTTCGCTGACCGTGCGCAGGATCGTCGCGGTGGCGACGGCGGCGGTGACGGCCTCGTGGCCCTTGTCCTCGCTGGACCCTTCCAGGCCGGCCCGGTCCAGGGCCTGCTCCTCGGTGTCACAGGTCAGGACGCCGAATCCGACGGGTACGCCGGTGTCGATCGAGACCTGGGTGAGGCCGTGGGTGACGCCCTGGCACACGTACTCGAAGTGCGGCGTCCCGCCGCGGATGACGACGCCGAGGGCCACCACGGCATCGTAGCCGCGCTCGGCGAGCACCTTCGCCACGACCGGGAGCTCGAAGCTGCCGGGGACGCGCAGCAGGGTCGGCTCCTCGATGCCCAGCTCGGCGAGGGCGCGCAGGGCGCCGTCGACGAGGCCGTCCATGATCTTCTCGTGCCACTGGGCCGCGATGACCGCGACGCGGAGGTCGCCGCAGTTCTTCACGCTGAGGACGGGTGCGCCCTTGCCGCTCATGGTTCTCCTTGGTCGGTCTCGGTACGTGCTGACTTACTGGTTGCCGCAGGTGGGGGCGGGGGTGCCGTCCAGCCAGGGCAGGTCGTGGCCCATCCGGTCCCGCTTGGTGCGCAGGTAGCGGAGGTTGTGCTCGCCCGCCTGGACCGGCATGGGCTCGCGGCCCTCGACCTTCAGGCCGTGCCGGGTGAGGGCGTCGATCTTGTCGGGGTTGTTGGTCATCAGGCGCACGCTGCGGACGCCCAGGTCGGTGAGGATCTGCGCGCCGGCCGCGTAGTCGCGGGCGTCGGCGGGCAGCCCGAGCTCCAGGTTGGCGTCGAGGGTGTCACGGCCGCGCTCCTGGAGCTCGTAGGCGCGGAGCTTGGACAGCAGGCCGATGCCGCGGCCCTCGTGGCCGCGCAGGTAGACGACGACTCCGCGGCCGGCCTCGGTGATCCGGTCCATGGAGGCCTCCAGCTGCGGGCCGCAGTCGCAGCGCAGCGAGTGGAAGACGTCTCCGGTCAGGCACTCGGAGTGGACCCGGACCAGGACGTCCTCGCCGTCCCCGACCTCGCCGTGGACCAGGGCGACGTGCTCGACCCCGTCGACGGTGGAGCGGTAGCCGTACGCGGTGAACTCGCCGTGCCGGGTGGGCAGCTGGACCTCGGCCTCGCGGCGCACGGTCGGCTCGGCGGAGCGGCGGTAGGCGATCAGGTCCTCGATGGAGATGATCGTCAGGCCGTGCTTGCGGGCGAACGGGATCAGCTCGGGCAGCCGCAGCATCACGCCGTCCTCGCCGGCGATCTCCACGATGGCGCCGGCCGGGCGGAGCCCGGCGAGCCGGGCGAGGTCGACGGCGGCCTCGGTGTGGCCGTTGCGGACCAGGACACCGCCGGACCTGGCGCGCAGCGGGAAGACGTGCCCGGGACGGACGAAGTCGCCCGGCTCGTACGTGCCGCTCGCGAGCATCCGCAGAGTGGTGGCGCGGTCGGCGGCGGAGATGCCGGTGGTGACACCGTGGGCGGCGCTCGCGTCGACGGAGACCGTGAAGGCCGTCCTCATGGACTCGGTGTTGTGGTCGACCATCTGCGGCAGCTGGAGGCGCTCCAGTTCGTCGCTCTCCATGGGCGCGCAGATCAGACCGCGGCACTCGCTCATCATGAAGGCGACGACCTCGGGCGTGGCCTTCTCCGCCGCGATGACGAGGTCGCCCTCGTTCTCGCGGTCCTCGTCGTCCACGACGACGACGGGACGGCCGGCGGCGATGTCCGCGATGGCCTGCTCGACGGGGTCGAGGACGAGCTCGGTGACGTCCCACATGGGAAGCGCGCTCATGCGTGGGCTCCTTCCAGGGCGGTGGTGGCCGTGCGCGAGCGCAGCCACCAGTCGCGCAGGCCCCACAGGACGAGCGCGCCGTAGATGACGTAGACGAAGCCGGAGAAGGCGTAGCCGTTGGCGAAGTTCAGCGGGACGCCGACCAGGTCGACGAGCAGCCAGGCGAACCAGAACTCGACCATGCCGCGGGCCTGGGCGTACATGGCGACGATGGTGCCGACGAAGATGTACGCGTCGGGCCAGGGGTCCCAGGAGAGGTTCGGGTACGCGGTGAAGAGCAGGGCGACCGCGACGGTGCCGACGGCGGCCGCGCCGGTCATGGCGGCCCGCTCGCGCCAGGTCGCGAAGCGCACGGCGATGTGGCCGTCCGCGCCCTGCCCCTTGCCTCGCTGCCACTGCCACCAGCCGAAGAGCGCCACCAGCATGACGACGACCTGCTTGCCGGCGCTGCCGGTGAGGTGGCCGAAGAAGGCGCCGAAGAGGATCAGGCCGGCGAGGAACTGCACGGGCCAGGTCCAGACGGAGCGCCGCCAGCCGAGGGCGAGGGCGACGAGGCCGAGGATGTTGCCGACCATGTCCGACCAGATGATGTGCTGGCCGAACGCGGTGAACGCCTCGGAGTTGAGCCAGTTCACTTGACGTTCTCCTGCGCGTTCGGGCCGAGCAGCCGCTCGACGTACTTGGCGATGACGTCGACCTCGAGGTTGACCGGAGCGCCGGGCTGCTTGATGCCGAGCGTGGTCAGGGCGAGGGTGGTGGGGATGAGGCTGATGGTGAACCAGTCGTCGGCGACGTCGACGACGGTGAGGCTGACGCCGTCGACGGTGATCGAGCCCTTCTCGACGACGTAGCGGGCGAGCTGGGCGGGCAGACCGACCTTGACCAGCTCCCAGTGCTCGGACGGGGTCCGCTCCAGGATCGTGCCGGTGCCGTCCACGTGGCCCTGGACGATGTGGCCGCCGAGGCGGCCGCCGACGGCCATGGGCCGCTCCAGGTTGACGCGGGAGCCGGCCTCCAGGGCGCCCAGCGAGGAGCGCTTGAGGGTCTCGGCCATCACGTCGGCGGTGAACTCGCCGTCGCCGGACTCCACGACCGTGAGACAGACGCCGTTGACGGCGATCGAGTCGCCGTGCTGGGCGCCCTCGGTCACGAGCGGGCCGCGCAGTCGGAAACGGGAGGCGTCCTCCAGCTGCTCGACGGCGACGACCTCGCCCAGCTCTTCGACGATTCCGGTGAACACGGTCAGGCTCCCTTGGGGGTCGTGACGACGGGCGTCGCGGTGATGCGGATGTCGGGTCCGATGCGCTCGGTCTCGGTGACGTCGAGCCGCAACGCGTCGGTGATGGTGGTGATTCCTGCGTCGGCGAGGGCGGCCGGGCCCGCGCCGAGGAGGACCGGGGCGAGGTAGCAGACGACCTGGTCGACGGCTCCCGCGGCGAGGAAGGCGCCCGCGAGGGTGGGGCCGCCTTCGAGGAGGACGGAGCGGACGCCGCGCGCGTGCAGGGCGTCGAGGAGGGCCGGGACGTCGAGGCCGCGCCCGGCGCGGGGCAGCCGTACGACGTCCGTGAGCGTGGTCTCGGCGTCCTCGGCGATCGCGATCAGGGTGGGGGCGGCGTCGTCGAGGACGCGGGCGCCGGGCTTCACGGCGGTCGCCTCGGTGTCGACGACGACCCGCAGCGGCTGCACGGCACCTTCGACGCCGCGGACGGCGAGGTGGGGGTCGTCGGCGCGGGCGGTGCCGGAGCCGACCACGACGGCGTCGGCCTCGGCGCGCAGGCGGTGGACGTCGGCGCGGGACTCGGCGGAGCTGATCCAGCGGGAGGTGCCGTCGGCGGCGGCGATCCGGCCGTCGAGCGTGGTGGCGTACTTCCAGCGGACGAAGGGGCGGCCGCGGCGGACGGAGGTGAGCCAGGCGAGGTTGCCGGCCTCGGCCTCGCCCTCCAGGAGGCCCTGCCCGACCTGGATCCCGGCCGCGCGCAGGGTGTCGGCGCCGCCGGTGGCCTGCGGGTTCGGGTCGCCGACGGCGTACACGACGCGGGCGACGCCGGCCTCGATCAGGGCCTGGGCGCAGGGGCCGGTGCGGCCGGTGTGGTTGCAGGGTTCCAGGGTGACGTACGCGGTGCCGCCGCGGGCCTGCGCACCGGCCGCGCGCAGGGCGTGGACCTCGGCGTGGGGGCCGCCGGCGCGCTGGTGCCAGCCTTCGCCGACGGTCCGGCCGGAGGCGTCCGTGACGACGCAGCCGACGACCGGGTTGGGGCTGGTGGAGCCGAGACCGCGGGCGGCGAGCGCGACGGCGCGTCGCATGGCGGTGATGTCGGCCTGGGTGGCCACCGGGTCCTCCTGCCTCTTCGGGCACGGACTCCGGGGCCTGTCGATGACGACAGAGAGCGGGTACGACGCCTCGCGCAGGGTGTGCCGAGGCCGGGTCCTCCGGTGCGCCGCGACCCGGGAACGGGTACGGCGACCAGCGGACGTACGGCCGACGCACCCCTGGTGGGGTCGCCCGCCGCGCACTGCCTCCCATCCGGACTTTCACCGTCGGTCCAGGAATCTCACCTGGTCAACCGGCCGCTGGCTGCGGACGGGTCGCGGACTATACCGCCGGTTCGGAATTACACCGACCCCGGAGTGCGCTGCTGCTGATACAGGGCCAGTGTGCCACGGCCGGGAACCGGCCATGCGGGTGAGGCCCTGTGGGCTGGCTCACAACCCGCCATGCCCCTGCCAGACCCTGTCACGAAATCCTTCGTTGGTCCAGACCTATTGACGCACTGGTCTAGTCCTCTTAATCTCCGTGTCACCTCCGAGGTACGGCCCGCCGGCGTGCGCACTCCACGGGCCCCAACACGACCCACCCCCTTGTTCGTTGTGTTCCACGCCACCTCCTTGGAGGAAGACCGTGTTGTCCCCCACCCCCAAGAGGGCCTCGCTGCTCGCGTCCGGCGCCGCCGTCGCCGGGCTGCTGATCAGCTCCCTCGCCGCCGGCGGCGTCTCGTACGCCGCCGACAACGAGAGCTGTCGCCCCGACGGGCTCTACAAGACGCCCGGCGTCGACGTCCCGTACTGCTCGGTCTACGACACCGAGGGCCGCGAGAAGATGGGCGCGGACCACCAGCGCCGGGTCATCGGCTACTTCACCGGCTGGCGGACCGGGAAGAACGGCGAGCCCGCCTACCTGGCCTCCGACATCCCCTGGGACAAGGTCACCCACATCAACTACGCCTTCGGCCACGTCGGCAGCGACAACAAGCTCTCCGTGGGCGCCGACGGAGCGGGCAACGCCGCCACCGGGATGACCTGGCCCGGTGTCGCGGGCGCCGAGATGGACCCGGCGTACGCCTACAAGGGCCACTTCAACCTGCTGAACAAATTCAAGAAGCAGCACCCGAACGTCAGGACGCTGATCTCGGTCGGCGGCTGGGCGGAGACCGGCGGCTACTTCGACGACAACGGCAACCGGGTGAACTCCGGCGGCTTCTACTCGATGGCGACCAACGCCGACGGGTCGGTCAACCAGGCCGGGATCGACACGTTCGCCAACTCGGCCGTCGACTTCATCAGGAAGTACGGCTTCAACGGCGTCGACATCGACTACGAGTACCCGACGACCATGAAGGACGCGGGCAACCCGCTCGACTGGCAGCTCGCCAACGCGCGCCGCGCGGGCCTGGTCCAGGGCTACGCCGCCCTGATGAAGTCCCTGCGCGAGAAGCTCGACCGGGCCGGCGCCACCGACGGGAAGCACTACCTGCTGACCGTCGCCGCGCCCTCCTCCGGCTACCTGCTGCGCGGCATGGAGACGTTCCAGATGCAGAAGTACCTGGACTACGTCAACATCATGTCCTACGACCTGCACGGCGCCTGGAACGAGTACGTCGGCCCGAACGCCTCGCTCTTCGACGACGGCAAGGACGCCGAACTGGCCGCCGCGGGCGTCTACGGCTCCGCGCAGTACGGCTCCGTCGGCTACCTGAACACCGACTGGGCGTACCACTACTTCCGCGGCTCGATGCCGGCCGGCCGGATCAACATCGGCCTGCCGTACTACACCCGCGGCCACAAGAACGTGCAGGGCGGCACCGACGGCCTGTGGGGCAAGGCGGCCGCGACCACCTGCCCGGCCGGGGCCGGTCTGACCAAGTGCGGCGACGGCGCCGTCGGCATCGACAACCTGTGGCACGACAAGGACACCAACGGGCAGGAGTCGCCCGCCGGTTCCAACCCGATGTGGCACGCCAAGAACCTCGAGAAGGGGATCGTCGGCGACTACGTCACGAAGTACGGCTTCCCGTCGAACACGACGCTGACCGGCACCTACGCCCGCAGGTACGACTCCACGCTGGTCGCCCCGTGGCTGTGGAACGCCCAGAAGAAGGTCTTCCTGTCCACCGAGGACGAGCAGTCGGTGGCCGCGAAGGCCGACTACGTGGTCGACCGCGGCATCGGCGGCACGATGGTCTGGGAGCTGGCCGGCGACTACGGCTGGAACGCGGCCAAGGGCCAGTACGAGACGGGCTCCACGCTCACCTCGCTGATGTACGACAAGTTCAAGGCCGCCACCCCGTACGGCGCGAAGAAGAGCAACAAGGCGCTGCCGGCCCAGGCCGTGAACGTGGGCGTGGAGTTCACCGAGTTCAAGCTGGGCGACTCCAACTACCCGATCACCCCGAAGATCAAGATCACCAACAACACCGCCACCACGCTGCCGGGCGGCACGGAGTTCCAGTTCGACTACGCGACCTCGGCCCCGAACAACGCCTCCGACCAGTCCGGCTTCGGCACCAAGGTGATCAGCAGCGACCACACGGGCAGCAACGTCGGCGGCCTGAAGGGCGACTTCCACCGGGTCTCCCTGAAGCTCCCGGCCTGGCAGTCGCTGGCCCCGGGCGCGACCGTGGACCTGGCGTTCAACTACTACCTGCCGGTCTCGACCCCGTCGAACTGGACGGTGACCGTCAACGGCACGACGTACGCCCTCGCGGGTGACCTGGCGCGCGGCACGACGACGGTGGAGCCGGGCGGCTCGACCCCGACGCCGACGCCGACCGCCACGACGCCGACGCCCACCCCGACCACCACCACGTCGCCGACCCCGACGCCGACGCCGACCGGCGGCACCTGCACCGCCCCGGCGTACGTGGCGGGCCAGGTCTACACGGCGGGCAACCTCGTCTCGCACAAGGGCCGCACCTGGAAGGCCCAGTGGTGGACGCAGAACGAGGAACCGGGCACGACCGGCGAGTGGGGCGTCTGGAAGGACCAGGGCGCCTGCTGACCCGCCCGGCATGAAAACCCCCGGCGGCGGTTCTCACGGCCCTTGCCGCCGCCGGGCTCTCCCACCGCGCCGCGTCCCCCTGTCCGGGACGCGGCGCGGCCGCGTCACCGGCTCCGTCAGGGGAAGAGCTCGTCCTGGGCCGCGTCACGGGCCCGCAGGAGGGCGCCCCGCAGGACCGCCGCGTCGCCGAGGGCCGTGGCGCGCACCTCGGTGCGCAGGGGCGAGAGCGCGGCGAGCGCCGCCTCGACGCGGGCGGCGAGCTCCGGGCCGCCCTGGTGGCCGGTCTCGCCGGCCAGGACCACGCAGCCCGGGTCCAGGACGGAGACCACCGCCGCCGCGCCGACCGCCAGCCGGTGGGCGAGGGCGTCGAGGAACGGGCCGTGGCCGGAGGCGAGCGCGCCGGCCGGGGCGAGGCCGTGGGCGGCGGCCAGGGTGTCGACGGCGGCGACGCAGGCCAGCTCGTGGAAGCCGCCGTCGCAGCCGGTGGCCGACGGCAGCCCGGAGGTTCCCGGCACGGGCAGGAAGCCGATCTCGCCGGCGCCGCCGGAGGCGCCCCGGCGCAGCCTGCCGTCGAGGACGACCGCCGCGCCGACGCCCTGGCCGAGCCACAGGAGGACGAAGTCGTCCCGGTCGCTCGCCGCACCCTCGCGCAGTTCGGCGACGGCGGCGAGGTTGGTCTCGTTCTCGACCAGGACGTGGGCGGGGAGCCGCTCCTGGAGGACGCCGATGAGCCTGCGGTGCCAGGCGGGCAGTCCGGTCGAGTCGCGCAGTTCGCCGGTGGCCGGGTCGATGAGGCCGGGCGCGCCGACGGCCACGGTGTGCAGCCGGTCGACGCCGGCCTCCTTCGCGGTCCGCTCCAGGAGCGTGACGGCCTTCTCCACGGCGGTCCCCGTGCCGCCGGCGTCCCCGACGGGCGCCGCCGCCTCCGCGAGAGTGGTGCCGAGGAGGTCGGTGACGGTGACCGAGACGGAGCGGGTGCGGACGTCGAGGGCGGCGAGGTGGGCGCGTCCGGCGACGATGCCGTACAGCTTGGCGTTGGGCCCGCGGCGCTCGGCGCCGGACTCGCCGACGACGTGGACGAGTCCCGAGCCCCGGAGCCGTTCGACGAGGTCGGCGACGGTGGGCCGGGAGAGCCCGGTGAGGGTCTTGAGCTGGGCGGCCGTCAACGGGCCCTCGTCCTGGAGCAGTCGCAGGGCGAGCCGGTCGTTGATGGCCCGCGCGGTGCTCGGGGATGCGGCCATGCGGGGATCCTCTCAGACGGATCGAGGGCCGTCGGGCCGCCGGGTCTGCCCGGCCCACTATTTATCAGGCAGGGTTCCTGATAGTTTACGGCCCGTTCGAGGACGACCACCCGGGGAGGGCACATGGCGGCGCAGACCGTCTTCACCACCGAGCGGCTGCGGCGCGCCCGATTCGCCGTCGCCGCCGTCTTCTGCGTCCACGGCGCGGTCACCGGCAGCTTCGCCACCCGCGTTCCCTGGATCCAGGAGCACGCCGGCGTCAGCGCGGGCCAGCTCGGGCTCGCCCTCGCCTTCCCGGCGATCGGCGCCTCGCTCGCCATGCCGCTGGCCGGCGCGATCAGCCACCGCTTCGGCGCCCGCACGGCGCTGCGCGGACTGCTCGTCCTGTGGACCCTGTCGCTGACGCTGCCCTCGCTGGCGCCGAACGTCTACGGACTGTGCGCGGCCCTGTTCGTCTACGGCGCCACGGCCGGCATGTCCGACGTCGCCATGAACGCGCTCGGCGTCGAGACCGAGAACCGGCTCGGCCGCTCCATCATGTCCGGCCTGCACGGCATGTGGAGCGCGGGCGCCCTGCTCGGCTCCGCCGCGGGCACCGTCGCCGCCCACCTCGGCGGCGACGCCCGGCTCCACCATCTGTTCGCCGCGCTCGTCCTGACCGTGCTCGGTCTCGCCGCCTGCCAGGGCGTGCTCGACCTGCAGAGCGCGCCCGAGGAGGAGGCGCCGCCGCGGTTCTCGCTGCCGCCGAAGTCCGCCCTGGTCATCGGCGCGATCGGCTTCTGCGGAGTGTTCGCCGAGGGCGCCAGCCTGGACTGGTCGGCCGTCTATCTGAAGGAGGAGCTGGGCACCTCCGCGGGCCTCGCCGCCGCCTCCACCACCGCCTTCGCCCTCACCATGGCCGTGGCCCGGCTGGTCGGCGACCGGGTGGTGGACCGCTTCGGCGCGGTGCGCACCGTACGCGTCGGAGGCGTGGCCTCGACCCTGGGCGGGCTCCTCGTGGTGTTCGCCCCGCACGCGGCCCTCGCGCTGGCGGGTTTCGGTCTCATCGGCCTCGGGGTGGCGGTCGTGGTCCCGCTCGCGTTCGCCGCCGCCGGCCGCAGCGGCCCGAACCCCAGCCAGGCCATCGCGGGCGTCGCCACCATCACGTACACCTCCGGCCTCATCGCGCCCTCGGCGATCGGCGGCATCGCCGACGCGACCTCGCTGGCCTTCTCCTTCGGCCTCGTGACGCTGCTGACCTTCGGTCTGGTGCTCGGCGCGGGGGTGTTGCGGTCGGACGGTCGCCGGACGGCCGGGGCGGCGGAGCCCAGCACCGCCGAAGGGGTCCGCTGACCTGCTGCGCACCAGAGCCCGTCCGGCGGACCGCGGTGGGACAGGACCTACCATGTGGCTGATCTTTTTCGGTCCCGGCACGACGGGACCGGTCACCGCCCGACCCCGAGAAACTGGAGCGAGCACATGAGCCTCGGCGTGCGCTGGACCCTGCACGGCGACGGGAGGACACCCGCTCCGGGAGCCGTCGTCCGGCCGGACGAGCGCCTCTCCTGGCCCCGTACGGCCGGACTCGGCGCCCAGCACGTGGTGGCCATGTTCGGCGCCTCCTTCGTCGCTCCGGTCCTCATGGGCCTCGACCCCAACCTCGCGATCATGATGTCCGGTGTCGCCACCGTGATCTTCCTGCTCGCGACCCGCGGCACCGTCCCTTCGTACCTGGGCTGCTCGCTCTCCTTCGTGGGCGTCGCCGCCGCCATCCGGGCCTCCGGCGGCAGCAGCGCGACCGTGACCGGCGCCGTGTTCGTGGTCGGCGCGGTGCTGTTCCTCGCGGGCCTGGCGGTGAAGAGGTTCGGCGCGCGGATCATCCACGCGGCCATGCCGCCGGTCGTCACCGGCGCCGTCGTCATGCTGATCGGCTTCAACCTGGCCCCGGTCACGGCCGCCACCTACTGGCCGCAGGACCAGTGGACCGCGCTGCTCGTGATGCTCTTCACCGGCCTCGCGGTGGTCTGTCTGCGCGGCTTCTGGTCACGGATCGCGATCTTCCTGGGCCTGGTCTTCGGCTACGCCATCTCCTGGGTCTTCGACCTGGTCTTCGGCAGGATCCACTCGATGTCGCCGAGCGGCCAGGTCACCGACCACTGGCGCCTCGACCTCTCCGGCGTCTCCCAGGCCGACTGGATCGGCCTGCCGGCCCTGCACGGCCCCAGCTTCGAGTGGTCCGCGATCCTCGTGGCCCTGCCCGTGGTCATCGCGCTGATCGCCGAGAACGCCGGACACGTCAAGGCCGTCGGCGAGATGACCGGCGACCCGCTGGACGACAAGCTCGGCACCGCGATCGCCGCCGACGGCGCCGCCTCCATGCTGTCCACGGCCGTGGGCGGCCCGCCGAACACCACGTACTCCGAGAACATCGGCGTCATGGCCGCGACCCGGGTCTACTCCACCGCCGCCTACTGGGCCGCGGCCGGCTTCGCCCTGCTCTTCGGCCTCTGCCCGAAGTTCGGCGCGGTCGTCGCCGCGATCCCCGGCGGCGTGCTCGGCGGCATCACCGTCATCCTCTACGGCATGATCGGCCTGCTCGGCGCCCAGATCTGGATCAACGCCGAGGTCGACCTGCGCAACCCGCTCAACCTGGTGCCCGCGGCGGCCGGCATCATCATCGGCGTCGGCGGCGTGAAGCTCACCTTCACCGACACCTTCGAGCTCGGCGGCATCGCGCTCGGCACCCTGGTCGTCATCACCGGCTACCACGTGCTGCGCGCCTTCGCGCCCGCCCATCTGAGGCAGCAGGAACCCCTGCTCGACGCGGGCACCAGCTCGTACGAGGGCGCTCACGGCGAGAGCGGCCCGGGCGACAGCACCCCGGGCGAGGAGCCCGCGGCGAAGTCCTGACACATTCGCCCGTTCTGGGGAAGCCGGGTGGCGGAACACCGCCGTCCGGCCCTCCTGCTGCCACCCTGCAGCCATGGCGCAGACGCAGGACATCCAGCTCGGGCCGTTCACGGCCGTCGATCCCGTGGTGGACCGGATGCGGGCCATCCGCTCGGCCTGGCACCCCGCCGACGGGGTCGCGGTGTTCAACCGGGTCTATCTGACCGTCACCGAGGAGATCGGCCGGGCCATCGAGTCCGGCTCCTTCGCCGACCGGCGGGCGGCGGCCACCCTCGACGTACGGTTCGCCGAGCGCTACCTCGCGGTCGTCGACGCCGTCGCGACCGGCTCTCCCGCCCCGGCGTGCTGGCGGCCGCTCTTCCACTACCGGCGGCATCCCGGCGTACGGCCGCTGCAGTTCGCGCTCGCCGGGATCAACGCCCACATCGGCCACGACCTGGCCCTCGCGGTCGTCGACACCTGCCACACCCTGGAGTGCGTGCCCACGGACCTGGAGGACGAGTTCGACCGGGTCGGCGACGTGCTGGTCCTCCTGGAGGAGCGCATCCGCGAGGAACTGATGCCGGGCCCGGACCTCCTGGAGATCGCGGACCCGCTGACGCATCTGCTCGGCTGCTGGAGCCTGGACCGGGCCCGCGACGGGGCCTGGCTCGCCGCCCGCTCGCTGTGGCAGCTGCGGCGGCTGCCCGACCTTGCCGAGGAGTTCACCGAACGCCTCGACCGGTCGGTGGGCCTGGTGGGGCGGATGCTGCTCACCCCGCTGGCCAGGCCCTGACCTCACGGCCCTGTGGTTGTGCGACCAGGGCCCGTGAGGCGTACGGAGCTCAGTCCTCCGGCAGCTCGACCGGGGCGATCTCGTCGTACACGTCGCCCGGGCCGGGGTTGGTGGCGTCGGTGGCGCCGCCGAAGTGGTGCATCACGCCCCACACCGCGTTGAGCGCCGTCTGCACCGCGCCCTCGGCCCAGCCGGCCGTCCACGAGATGTCGTCGCCCGCGAGGAAGATGCCCCGCTTGTCCTCCGGCAGCCGGTCCTGCATGAAGTGCGTGAACAGGCGGCGCTGGTAGCGGTAGTGGCCCGGCAGGTTGGCCTTGAAGGCGCCCATGAAGTAGGGCTCGTTCTCCCAGGAGACCGTCACCGGGTTGCCGATGATGTGCTTCCGGATGTCGACCTTCGGGTAGATCTCGCCGAGCGACTTGAGCATGACCTCCATCCGCTCGTTCGCGGACAGCGGCAGCCACTTCAGGCTGTCGTCGCACCACGTGTACGAGAGGCAGATGACGGCCGGCTTGTCCGGGCCGTCGTCCAGCAGGTACGTGCCGCGGGTCATCCGGTCCGTGAGCGTCATCGACATGACGTCACGCCCGGTCTCCTCGTCCTTGTCCAGCCAGAACGGCCGGTCGACCGGCACGAAGAGCTTGGACGACTCCATGTAGTGGGTGCGCTCGATCGCCGTCCAGTGGTCGATCGGGAAGAGCGAGTCGTCACAGGCGATCTTGGACAGGAGCATCCAGGACTGGGCGGTGAAGATCGCCGCCTGGTACGTGCGGATGTCGCCGGACGCGTCGGTGACCGTGATCCGGTTGCCGGAGGTGCGGTTCAGGCGCGTCACGGCCGGACGCGGCTCGCCCTCGTGCAGCGAGGCGAGCGAGGTGCCGAGCGGCCAGTGGACGATCTTCTGCGGCTCGCGCTCCCACAGGCGCAGCGGCAGCTGCTGCGAGCCGCCGACGATGCCGCGGTGGTGGTCGTCGGCCTCGGTGTAGACGACCCGCAGGATCTCCAGGATGGAGTTCGGGAAGTCGGTGTCCCAGCCGCCGGTGCCGAAGCCGACCTGGCCGAAGATCTCGCGGTGCCGGAAGGACTTGAAGGCCTCCGACTCGCAGAGGAAGCCGTAGAAGGTCTGGTTGTCGAGCTTCTCGACCAGCTTGGCCCAGATCTCGCGGATCCGCGGCACGTCGCGCTCGCGCATGGCGCGGTTCATGTCGGAGAAGTCGGCGCCCTCGTCCAGGCACTTGTTCCAGGCCTCGGCGACGTCGCGGTAGACCTGCGGCAGGTCGTCGATGGTCTCGGCGTAGTGCGACTCGCCCTTGAGGTCGACGACGGTCGAGGGCGTGGCCTCGGCCAGCGGGTTCGGGAACGGCCGGGTGGTGAGGCCCACCAGGTCGATGTAGTGCTGGAGCGCCGTGGAGGAGGGCGGGAAGCGCATCGCGCCCATCTCGGCGGTCAGGCCCTCGGTCTCCGGGCCCTCGAAGCCGACGGTGCGCAGCCGGCCGCCGATCTGGTCGGCCTCGTACACGACGGGCTTGAGGCCCATCTTCATCAGCTCGTACGCCGCGATGATGCCCGACAGGCCGCCGCCGATGATCGCGACCTCGGTGCCGTGCTCGGTCGCGGGTATCTGGCCGAGACCGGCCGGGTGGGCCAGGAAGTCGTCGTAGGCGTACGGGAAGTCCGGACCGAACATGGTGATCGGGGGCTGGCCGTCGGTGTGCTGGACGGCGGTGGGCACCGTGGACGTCATGGGGTACGGACTCCTTGCACGAAAAAGGAAGGTGGAGCGGGGGTGGGCGGACGGAGGGGCGCTCAGGTCCGGTCGTCGGCCAGGGAGCCGTAGAGGCCGGGCCGCCGGTCGCGGAGGTAGGGGTTGAGCGCGCGGGACGCGGTCAGGACGTCGGGGTCGACCTCGCCGAAGACGAGGTCCTCGCCCTGTCCCGCGCGGGCCCTGGCGGTGCCGTCGGGGGCGGCGAGGGTGGACCGGCCGACGAACTCGAAGTCGCCCTCGGGTCCGGTCCGGTTGGCGTACGCGATGTAGAGCTGGTTCTCGAAGGCGCGCACGGGGACGACGGCGTCGGGCACGATCTCGGCGGGGTGCATGAGCGCGGTCGGCACGAGGAGGAGGTCCGTGCCGGCCAGCGCCTGGGCCCGTACGTTCTCGGGGAACTCGACGTCGTAGCAGATCATCAGGCCGACGGTGAGGCCGCCGAGCTCCGCCTGGACGACGCTCCGGTCGCCGGGCGTGAACCACTTCAGCTCGAAGTCGCCGAAGAGGTGGGTCTTGCGGTAGTTCGCGAGCGGGCTGCCGTCGGCGCCGAAGAGCTGGGCGGAGTTGTAGATCACGCCGTGCTGCCCGGTGTCCCGTTCGGGGTAGCCGTAGCCGACGGCCAGCCCGTGGCGGGCGGCGATCGCGGCGACCGCGTCCGCGGAGGGGCCGTCGGCGGGCTCGGCCAGGCGGGCGATGTCGGCGCCGATGGCGTAGCCGGTGAGGAAGAGCTCGGGCGCGAGCAGCAGCCCCGCCCCCGCGGCGGCGGCGCGGGCCGCGGCCTCGTCGAGGAGCTTCAGGTTGGCGGCCACGTCACCGAGCTGTCCGGAGCTCTGGAGCAGGGCGGCGCGCAGCGCGGGCATGGGCGTTCCTCGTGGGGGCGGAGGGGAGGGAGGGCTTCCCGGGGAAATTCAAAGGGAAGACGTCAAAAACGGTACGGTTTCGCGCTCGGCCGGGACAAGGCGAGACCGTTGCGGACCGACCGTCGAACCGTTGCGTGATCGTCGGCGTCGGCGGCGATTCGTTGCGCGCCGCTCCGACCGGGGTCGTACGGCTCCCCCGCCGGGCGGCGGAGGCGGGGACCGTTCCGCGGCGCGATGTCCCGGCGCGGCCGGCGCGGAAGAGTGGTCGTCGTCCGGTTGACCTGCCGAAAGGACCGACACGACATGAACCGCCGTACGAAGATCGCCGCCATGGCCGCCGCCCTGCTGATCACCGCGGGCGCGGCCGGATCCGCGACCGCCTCCGGGGACGGGAAGGGCGCGGACCGGGAGGCCGCGGCGCTGACCGGCAGCGCCAAGCTGTACCGCCCGGCCGGCGACGACATCACGTTCAGCTTCGACGCGCATCTGGCGGCGAAGGACACCATGGATCCGCAGGCCGCGACCGGCACCTTCCGCTACAGCCACTACAAGGGCGACTGGGGAGGGTACGCGGTGGCGGAGGTGGACTGCCTGACGACCGGCGGCAAGGTCGCCGTGGTGACGGGAGTCGTCACCGACACCGACCTTCCCCACCTCAAGGGGAAGCGGGTCGGCATCTCGGTGCACGACCTCGGGAAGCACGACCGGCTGGGCTACAGCTGGATCGGGCGGGACGCGGAGGCGGAGGTGCCGCCCTGCCTGAGCGCCTCCCCCTTCGAGAAGGTGGAGGCCGGCACGGGCGACTTCCGGGTGCTGCCCTGGCAGCCGGTGTACCCGACCGAATGAGCGAAGGGACCGCCCCACGGGGGTGGGCGGTCCCTTCCGTACGCGCTCCTACGCGGGCGAGCCCGAGGAGAAGCGCCGCAGCAGCGGCGAGAGCACCAGGACGGACTTGGTGCGCTCCACGAAGGGCTCGCCCGCGATCCGCTCCAGGACGCGCTCGAAGTGGCGCATGTCGGAGGCGAAGACCTGGACGACGGCGTCCGCGTCACCGGTCACGGTCGACGCGGACACCACCTCCGGGTACCGCTCGAGGCCGCGCCGGATGTCCTCCGGCGAGGTGTTGTGGCGGCAGTAGATCTCGACGAACCCCTCCGTCTCCCAGCCGAGGGCCGCCGGGTCCACCCGTACGGTGAAGCCGGTGATGGCACCCTCGGCGCGGAGCCGGTCCACGCGTCGCTTCACGGCGGGCGCGGAGAGACCGACCAGCGAGCCGATGTCGGCGTAGCTGCGGCGGGCGTCTTCCGCGAGGGCGTGGACGATGCGTTCGTCGAGGTCGTTGAGTCGCACTACGGGTGGATCACTTCTCTGCTGGAGCCTCTGCCAGGGCCGGTGCCGTGGCCAGTCGGGAGCGGCGCATGCCGTACAGGAAGTAGAACACGAGTCCCGCGGCCATCCAGCAACCGAAGACCACCCAGGTGACGGCGTCGAGGCTGAACATGTTGTACGCGCAGAAGCCGAAGCCGAGGACCGGGAACAGCGGCCCGAACGCCACCTTGAAGGTGCGCGGCATGTCGGGGCGGGTGTAGCGGAGCACGATGACCGCGATGTTGACCAGACCGAAGGCGAAGAGGGTGCCGATGCTGGTGGCGTCGACGAGCTTGCCCAGCGGGATGACCGAGGCGAGCGCGGCGCAGAACAGGGAGACGATCACCGTGTTGAGGCGCGGGGTGCCGGTCTTGGCGTTGACCTTGCCGAAGGCCTTGGGGACCAGGCCGTCGCGGGACATGGCGAAGAGGATGCGGGTCTGGCCGTAGAGCACGGTGAGGACGACGCTGGCGATGGAGATGACGGCGCCGGCGGCGAGCAGGGTACCCCAGAAGGTCTGGCCGCTGACGTCGTTCATGATCGCGGCCAGGGTGGCCTCGGAGCCCTCGAAGTCCTTCCAGTTCCAGGCGCCGACGGCGACCGCGGCGACGAGGACGTAGAGGGCGGTGACGATGATCAGCGAGAGCATGATCGCCCGCGGCAGGTCGCGCTTGGGGTTCTTGGCCTCCTCGCCGGCCGTGGAGGCGGCGTCGAAGCCGATGTAGGAGAAGAACAGGCTCGCTCCGGCGGCGCTGACGCCCGCCATGCCCAGCGGCATGAAGTCGGAGTAGTTGCCGGACTTGAAGCCCATGAAGCCGATGGCGCAGAAGAGCGCGAGCGCGGCGATCTTCACGACGACCATGATCGTGTTGACCAGGGCGGACTCGCGGGCGCCGCCGAGCAGGAACACCATGGCGAGCAGCACGACGATGAGACCGGGCAGGTTGATGATGCCGCCCTCGCCGGGCGCCGACGACAGCGCGTCGGGGATGGTCACGCCGATGGTGCCGTCGAGCAGCTCGTTGAGGTACTCGCCCCAGCCGACCGCCACGGCGGCGACGGAGACGCCGTACTCCAGGACCAGGCACCAGCCGCAGACCCAGGCGACGAGTTCACCCATCGTTGCGTACGCGTACGAGTACGAGGAGCCGGCGACCGGTATGGAGCCGGCCAGCTCGGCGTACGACAGGGCGGAGAAGAGGGCCGTGAGGCCGGCGATGACGAAGGCGAGGGTGACCGCGGGGCCGGCCTTCGGCACGGCGTCGCCGAGCACCACGAAGATGCCGGTGCCGAGCGTCGCACCGATGCTGATCATGGTCAGCTGCCACATCGAGAGCGAGCGGCGGAGCGAGCCGCCCTCACCCTGGCCACCCTCCGCGACCAGGGCTTCGACCGGCTTGCGGCGGGTGAGGGCGGAGAGCCCGGTGGTCTTGCGGGCGGTCGGCACGTTCGCGTCGTCGACCGGTGGGGCTGCGCCGTGGTCCAGCACTGCGGGGGCTCCTTATCGCTGCCTGTAGACGAAGCGGGGACCGCGGCGGTGCGCGGGCATGTCGGGACAGCCCACGGGGGAAGGGGGAACCGCCGAGCAGGCGGTCGCCGCCACTCCTGGTACGAGGCATGAGCCTAAGGCCCGTCGCTTCGCATCCGTAATGCAGGGTTGTTGCGCAGTTGCGGATGATCATTGCGCGCTTGCGGCACAGACGGGGAAACATTGCGCTCCCCCGCATGAATCGACACATCGGGGGCACGGCGACCCCCGCACGGGCATTGACTCCTCATGGCGCATGACCCACGCTGCACCCGCCCGAACGGAGGTCCTCGGTGAGCTGGCTGGAGCCCGAACCCTTTCTCCGCGGTACGGCGTGGCTGGACGGCGACCGGCCCGTCCGGGCCGACCCGGCGGACCTCGGACGACTGCCCTGGGACATCGCCCAGCGGGCCGCGCTGCCGATCGGCGTACGGGTGGAGTTCACGGCGGCGCCGGGGACCCGTGCCGTGCTGCTGCGGTACCGCGCGGCCCTGCCGGTCGCCGGTGACGCGCTCCGGGCGCTGCGGCACGGCTTCGCGCTCTGGCAGGGCACGGACTGTGTCGCGGAGGTGTTCGCCCGGCCGGCCGAGGAGGGGTCCGTACGGATCGGACTCCCGCCCGGCGGCGGCGAGTTCACCGTCCATCTGCCCGAAGCCCAGGCGCCGGTCGTGCTCGGTCTGCGCGCGGTCGGCGGCGCCCTGTCCCCCGCCCCGCGCCGCCCCCGCTGGCTGGTCCACGGCGACTCGATCACCGAGGGCTGGTGGGCCACCCGGCCCGCCCGCGCGTGGCCCGCGACGGCCGGCCGGCTGCTCGGTCTCGACCCGGTCAACCTCGGCTACGCGGGCGGCGCGCGCGGTGAGCTCCCGCTCGCCGAGCAGCTCGCCCGCCTCCCGGGCGAACTGATCACGCTCGCCTTCGGCACCAACTGCTGGGGGACGGTGCCGTTCTCGGCCTCCCTGATGTACGAGACCACGCGGGCGTTCCTGGAGCTCGTGCGGCGCGGGCATCCCGAGACCCCGCTGCTGCTCGTGTCCCCCGTGCTGCGGCCGGCGGCGGAGGCGACGCCCAACCCGACGGGCGCGACGCTGGCGGAGCTGCGCGCGGCCATGGAGCGGGCCGGGCGGGACCGAGCTCTGGCCGGCGACCGCCGGCTCGCCGTCCTCCCGGGCCGCGACCTCCTCGGCCCGGCCCACCTCGCCGACGGCCTGCACCCCGACGACGCGGGACACGCCCTGCTGGGCACGGCGGTGGCACGCGCGCTGCGCGACGCGGGCTTCGTACCGCCGCCGCGCCCCACGGGCACGCCGGAAGCCGCGGGAAGCGGGCCGGCGCGAGAGCCCCGGGAAGGGGTCTAGGCAGCCCTGGGGGGTGTCTCGCGTGTCCTCGGGCGGCCGTCGCCGGCCGCACGAGGACGAGTGACGGGCGTCAGACGGTGGCCCTGCGGTGACCGGCCGCGGTCAGTCCAGCCGTCGGACGAGGAAGGTGCAGGTGTCGGCGCACTCGTGCCGGACGCCGTCCTCGTCCGTGTACGCGTAACGGTCGGTGTACGTCGTCACGGGGGCGTAGCCGAGCCGGGCGTACAGCGCGGCCGCGCGGGGGTTGTCGTGGCCGACGCCGAGGCCCAGGCGCGCACTGCCGCGCTCGCGCGCCAGCTCCTCGGCCGCGCGGATCAGGGCGGTGCCGATGCCCTGCCCGCGCAGGCCCTCCCGTACGTCCAGGCCGTTGAACTCCGGGCAGTCGCCGGCCGCGGCCCGTACCTCGGGCGCCGCGCAGCCGTCCCAGCGAACCTGCCCGTGACCGGCCGGCAGCCCGTTCCGCCAGGCGATCAGGTAGGTGCCGAGCCCGGCCTCCTGGCGGGCGAACCGGTCGGCGTGGCGGGTGGGGGCGCCGGGGGCCGGCAGATGACGGTCGAGCAGCGCGACGTCCGCGGCGCGGCAGGGCGTGATCTCCGTGCGGTCCATGCGCCGACCGTACGGGAACGCCGCGGGCCCCCGGGAGGGATTTCCCGGGGGCCCGCGGCGTCGGAGCGGGGTGGCTCAGCTCCAGCTGGCGTGCAGCGGCTTGCCCTCCGCGTAACCGGCGGCGGACTGGATGCCGACGACGGCGCGCTCCTCGAACTCGGCGAGGTTGCTCGCACCGGCGTAGGTGCAGGAGGAGCGGACACCGGCGATGATCGAGTCGATCAGGTCCTCGACGCCCGGACGCTGCGGGTCGAGGAACATCCGCGAGGTGGAGATGCCCTCCTCGAACAGCGCCTTGCGGGCACGGTCGTAGGCGGACTCGTCGCTGGTGCGGTTCTTCACGGCACGGGCGGAGGCCATGCCGAAGGACTCCTTGTAGGCGCGGCCCTGGGCGTCGTGCTGGAGGTCGCCCGGGGACTCGTACGTACCGGCGAACCAGGAGCCGATCATGACGTTGGACGCGCCGGCGGCGAGCGCCATGGCGACGTCGCGCGGGTGACGGACACCGCCGTCGGCCCACACGTGCTTGCCGTACTTCTTCGCCTCGGCGGCGCACTCCAGGACGGCGGAGAACTGCGGGCGCCCCACACCGGTCATCATGCGGGTGGTGCACATGGCGCCGGGGCCCACACCGACCTTGATGATGTCCGCGCCGGCCTCGATGAGGTCCTTGACGCCCTCGGCGGCGACGATGTTGCCGGCGACGATCGGGACCTGCGGGTCGAGGGCGCGCACGGCCTTGATCGCGTTGATCATCGACTCCTGGTGGCCGTGCGCGGTGTCGATGACGAGCGTGTCCACGCCCGCGTCGAGGAGCTGCTTGGCCTTGCCGACGAAGTCGCCGTTGATGCCGACGGCGGCCGCGATGCGCAGCCTGCCGTTCGCGTCGACGGCCGGGGTGTAGAGGGTCGCGCGCAGGGCGCCGCGGCGGGTGAGGATGCCGACCAGCTTGCCGTCGGCGTCGACGGCCGGGGCGTAGCGGCGGTTGGCGCCGTCGAGGGTGTGGAAGGCCTCGCGCGGCTCGATGTCGGCGTCGAGGAGCAGCAGGTCCTTGGACATGACCTCGGACAGCTGGGTGAAGCGGTCCACGCCGGAGAGGTCGGCGTCGGTGACGACACCGACCGGGCGGCGGTCCTCGTCGACGACGACTCCGGCCTCGTGCGCACGCTTCGGCAGCAGCGAGAGCGCGTCGGCGACGGTCTGGTGCGGCTCCAGGACGATCGGGGTGTCGAGGACCAGGTGGCGGGACTTGACCCAGCCGATGACGTCCGTGACGACGTCGATCGGGATGTCCTGCGGGATGACGACCAGGCCGCCGCGGCGGGCGACGGTCTCGGCCATGCGGCGGCCGGCGATGGCGGTCATGTTGGCCACGACCAGCGGGATCGTCGTACCGGTTCCGTCCGGCGAGGAGAGGTCCACGCCCTGGCGGGAACCGACGGCCGAGCGGCTCGGCACCATGAACACATCGTCGTACGTGAGGTCGTACGGCGGCTTGACGTCATTGAGGAAACGCACGTGCTGACATCCCAGTCGTTCGGATCGGCCCCTAGGCATTTCAGCCAGGGGAAAAAGCACGTAGTTCATTGTCCCACGCCGGGGGGCGCGGGCGGTGCGGGCGAATCGTCCGAGCCTGGTGCGGTGGCGCCTGTCCGATCCTCCAAGTCGGCGGGGTCGCCGCCGAGCGAGAGGAGGACCACGAGGCCGGCGGCGCTGGCCCGGGCCGCCGCGGAGAACACCTCCTGGGCGATGGACCACTCGTCGGGCTCGGCCTCGGCATAAGCCTGCCAGTGGGTCACCACGATCGCCATGGGTTCGCGCATATCGGCGAGGCAGTCGGCGAGCGCGTCCCAGTTGCGGCCGAACCAGACCGGCAGCGGCAGGGTCCGCACACAGCGGTTGATGAAGGCCGTCTTGTCGGTCACCCCGTGCAGGTCGAGGACGACGGCGTCATCGATCCTCATCGGTGACCACCTCCCGGAAGCTCTGGTAGTGGTCGTCCGTGTAGTACGTCTCCCCGCGCTGCCCGGTGACGATGCGCCGGGCGCCGCGGTCGCGCTCGCCCGGGGTCCTGACCGTGTACTCGTGGTAGTAGCCGCGCCCGCGCCGGGGCAGGACGCGTTCGAAGTTCGAGAACACGGCGCCGTCCCTGGCGTACGGGAAGGGTCCGCCGCTCCTGATGAGGGCGAGGGTCCGCCGGGCCTCGCGGGGCAGCTCCGCCTCGCGGACGGTGGGGAGGCCGGAGGCGGAGGTGGGGGTGGGTGCCGGGGCGACGGTCGCGGTACGGGAGGGGGCGGTGCTACGGGAGGGGGCGGTGTCCCTCGCGCCCGCGCCCGCACCGTCGCGGGAGCAGCCCGTGAGTCCGGTGAGTCCCGTGAGGAGCAGCGCGAGCCCGGCCAGGACGGCGAGCCCGAGCCGGGCGCTTCGCAGGATCATGGGCCCGATGCTGCCATCGCCGGGGCCCGGCCCGGCGCAGGGGCGCGCCCACCGGTCGGCCGGTGGGCGCGTTCAGGGTCCGGCGAGGCCGGACCCCGGGCGACAGGGGTAGGGCTCCGGGCGACGGAGGCCGGGCCCCGGGCGACGGGGCAGGGCTCCGGGCGACGCCGTCAGGGCCGCCCGGCGGGGTCGGCCCGGCGGCGCCGTCAGATGCCGTCGGGGTCCGCGCGGTCGAGCGCGGGGCGCGGGCCCGGGCTGAACTCGGTGAGCAGGTAGTCGGCCGCGGACCGGTCGGTCACCAGGCTGGTGACGAGACCGGAGCGGAGGACCGCGCCGATCGCCGCCGCCTTGCGCTGGCCGCCCGCGATGGCGACGACCTCGGGGATACGGCGCAGCCGGTCCGCCTCGACGGTGATGCAGCGCTCGCCGAGGTCCCGGCCGACCCGGCGGCCCTCCGCGTCGAAGAGGTGCGCGGACATCTCGGCGGCGACGCCGAGCGAGGCGTAGTGGGCGCGCTCGGCGTCGGAGAGCATGTCGTGGACGGTCGAGATGCCCGGCTCCCAGGAGCCGATGGAGACGCAGGCGACGGTGACCTTGTCGAAGTACTCGAAGGCCCGGGCGATGCCGGTCTGGCTGCGCAGGGCGTTGGCGGTCGCCGCGTCGGGAAGGAGCATCGGCGCGTAGATGGGGTGGGCCTCGCCGCCGGAGACCTGGGCGGCGCGCCGGACCGCCTCCACCGAGCCGCGCTCGGCCGTGCCCGCGTCGTACACGCCGGTGAGCTGGACGACGGTGCAGGGCGGGAGCCGGTCGAGGGCGGCGGCCATGTGGATGGTGGAGCGACCCCAGGCGAGGCCGAGGACGTCGCCCTCGGCGACCAGCTCGCCGAGCAGGTCGGCGGCGACCTCGCCGAGGTTCTCCGGGTCGGGCGACTCGTCCTCGCCCTCGGCCGGCGACTCGACGACCACGGCGTGGCGCAGCCCGTAGCGGGCGCGCAGGGCGTCGGAGCGCTCGGCATCCAGTTCGGCCGGCACGCGGATCTCGATGCGCACGAGGTCGCGCTCCAGGGCGGTCTCCAGGACCCGGGCCACCTTGAAGCGGCTCACGCCGAACTCCTCGGCGATCTGGATCTTGGACTTGCCCTCGAGGTAGAAGCGGCGCGCCATGGCCGCCGCCTGCACGAGTTCCGCGGGTCCCATGCGCAGGGCCGACCGTCCCGCCGACATACCCGCCACCGCGATCTCCTCACTGCTGTTCACGTACGGCTGCTCGCGTGCCCCCGGCGCGCTTCGTTGCTGCGCCGCGGTCGCCGCTTCTGGTGCTGCTGTTCAAGCTTGCGTTCACACTCTGGACTCACCGTTCATCCTGTCAGATCCGGAGGTCCTGAGCGGCCGTGTCGGCGGCCCGACGGACCGCGTTCACGTACCGGTGGGTCAGCGGAGGCTCAGTGGCCACATGCCCACGCCGCCGAGGCGGTCGCGGACTCGGCCCTGGCCCGCAGGGAGCGGACGGCGTCGGCCGGGTCTGCGGCGCCGTAGACGGCGGAACCGGCCACGAAGACGTCGGCGCCGGCCTCGGCGCACCGCTCGATGGTGGACTCGGAGACGCCGCCGTCGACCTGGAGCCAGAGCTCAAGGCCGTGCTTGGAGATCAGCTCACGGGTGCGGCGGATCTTCGGCAGCATGATGTCGAGGAAGGCCTGGCCGCCGAAGCCGGGCTCGACGGTCATGATCAGGAGCATGTCGAGCTCCGGCAGCAGGTCCTCGAAGGGCTCGATGGGCGTGGCCGGCTTGAGCGCCATGGACGCGCGGGCACCCTTGGCGCGGATCTCCCGGGCGAGGCGCACGGGCGCGGCCGCCGCCTCCACGTGGAAGGTGACGGAGCCGGCGCCGGCCTCCACGTACTGCGGGGCCCAGCGGTCCGGGTCCTCGATCATCAGGTGGCAGTCGAGCGGGGTGTCCGTGGCCCGGCTGAGCGACTCGACGATCGGCACGCCCAGCGTCAGGTTGGGCACGAAGTGGTTGTCCATCACGTCGACGTGCAGCCAGTCGGCGCCGTCGACCGCCTTCGCCTCCTCGGCGAGCCGGGCGAAGTCCGCGGACAGGATGCTGGGATTGATCTGCGCCATGTGCCAAGCCTGCCATGTTCTTGAGGACTTCTTTGCCGCGAAGCGGTGTGGATCGTGCGAGGGCCGCGTCAGGTGAGGGACGTAATGGTACAGACCAGCAGTTTCCGCCGGGCAGGGGCCGGCGGAACGGCTGTCAGACGTCCACGGACTCCGAGCCGTCGACGGGCGTCGTGACCGCGACCCGCACCGCTCCGGTGGCCGAGACCACCACCTGCGCGACCGTGTGCTCCTCGCGGTGGCCGGCGACGACACCCGGGTCGCCCTCGGCCGTCGGCATGGGGCGTACGCGCCATCCCGCGCCCCGGAAGTACGCCCCCGCGCGCTCCACCACCCGCACCCGCTCCTCCTCCGACAGCACCGGGGTGGACCAGGTGTGGTGCACCCCGGTTCCAGACTCGCCCGGGACCCTGCTGAGGCCTTCCCCCGGCTGCGCGGGCGCCGATCCCACCCGCAGCGCGTCGTAGATCCGGCTGGAGTGGCCGAGGGCCCGGCGCGCGGCGGGGTCGTCGTCGTCCTGGGGCTCGAACGCGGCGGGATCGGCGGAGGAGGCCTTGCCGGGCGGGAGGAAGCAGGGGGAGGTGACCTTGAGGGAGGCGATGCCCTCCTTCTTGGAGCGATCCAGGACGCCGGTCACGGCGTTCATCCAGAAGTCGTCGGTCTTCGTGCGCATGTAGACCGACGGGTAGTCGCTCTCCCAGCCCTCCTCGCCCGACGTGTTCAGGTGGCCGTGCTTCAGCCACGCGTCCCGTGCCTGGCGCACGAGGTGCTGCGCCTGGGTCCCCGGAACCCCGGTCAGCTTGTAGATGAGCGTGACCTGCACGCGGTCGTCCGGGCGGTGGTCGTCATGGGCCAGGCAGGGACCGACGGGCGCCGGCCCCATGCGCTCCAGGGTCGGCCGGGGTGACATCCCGTCGACCGCCTGCCCGATGATCTCCTCTGCCCGGTCGATCGCCTGCTGCTCGTTCATCATTACCTGCTTCGGTGCGTTTCCGCCGGTCTTCGTTCCGTCGTCCTGCGCCCCGCACGCGGCCACCATGAGCGTCACGGCCAGCAGAGCGGCAGCAGGGATGGTCTTGCGTGGGTTCACGGTCGTCCTCCGGTCACGATCTTGCCCAGCGTGCCCAGGGGCTTGTCGTCCCAGTACTGGGAGTGCGCGGGCATCATCTCCCAGTCGTGCACGAGGGGCAGCTTCCCGTTCGGCACCTCGAAGACCTGGCCCCCGAAGTCCTCCGAGGTCGGGTCGGTGCCGTGCACGATCTCGTCGCCGTCGAAGAAGGTGTCCCAGTACGCCTTCGGGCTGAGCGGGTCCCTGGCCACGGGCGGGGCGAGGTTGATGAGGTCGTTCTGGGCCGTGGCCGCGAAGACGCGGTCCGGCGGGATGTTCAGGTCCTTGGCGTGGTCCACTCCCACGCCGGGACTGCCCAGCATGATCGCGTTGTCGACCGGCAGGTCGATGTGGGTCTCCATCGTCTGGCCCACGACCAGGGAGCCGTAGCTGTGGCCCATGAGCGTCTGGTTGACGCCGTTCTCGCGATGGTTGGCGACCTCGATGCCGGTGAGGAAGTCGCCGAGCGGATACATCGCGTCGTCGGCCCACTTGGTCTCCGTGGCATCGGTCATGATGCCCTGCGGGGCGTCGTAGCCGAGCCACACGATCGAGGCCGTCGAGTGCGCGCCGTCCTGGCGCTCCGCTTCCGCCTGGAGAAGCTGCGCCCTGGTGAGGTCCCCGTCGATCGACTCGAGCTTGGCGAACGTCCCCGGCACGTACGTCACCACGTTGTCGGCGGTGTCCGGATTGCCGATGGAGACGATGGCGCGGCCCATGTCGTTGCCGTCGAACCCGAGCAGGTAGGGGCGGGTGCTCTCGCTCGTGTAGCTGTCGAAGCGGGACTGGATGTCGTCCATGCCCTTGTAGCCGTTCGCCAGCTGCTTCCTCTTCTCCTCCCACTCCTTCCACTCGTCCGTCGGGACCATCGCGCCCTTGACCTCGCGTCCCGTGACGGGGCTGATGTACGGCCGGTAGTGCTCGGGCTCCTTCTTGAGCCAGGCGTCGTACTCCAGCTGCTTGGCGGCCCGTTGTTCCGCGAGCACCGTGCGGTTCGCCTCGTCGCGCACGGCCGACGGGAGGCCGTCGAGGCTTCCGATGCTCGCGGGGTGCATGGCGACGTAGGCCTCGCGCTGCTCGTCGGTGAGAGCATTCCACCAGTCGGCGTTGTCGTAGGCGAAGTCGTTCTTGGGCGGCGGCTTGATCGAGTCGAGGTAGGCGTCGGCCGCGTCGCGTACGCCTCCCGTGTCCGAGGTGACGTCCGTCCAGTCCCGGTCCGACACGGTCAGGTCGTCATCGGCCTTGAGGGCCCGTATCTTCGGCTCCCACTTCGTGTCGGCGTCCGTGGCTTCCTTGAGCGCGTCGGCGATCCGGTCCGCGTACCCCATCGCCTTGCCGTAGTTCGGGTTCGGGTGGATGTTCGCCGCCTGACGCTCCAGGGCGTCGGAGGTCGCGTCGCCGCCGGCGCTGCCGGTCACGGTGCCGCCCTCGGTGTCCTTCTCCCCTCCCGGCTTCCGGCCCGCCGGGTAGCTCACCGAGCCGTTCCCGTTCACCGTGCAGCCGTCCGCCTGGGCGTCCGCGACCGCCGCGTCGAGCCTCCGCTTGGCGGCCGCCATGTCGTGGGCGAAACCGTTGAGGGCCGTGCTGATCACATGGCATTCGGTGACGGTGTAGTGCAGGTTCTTCGCCAGCGCCTGGAGTTGCTTCTGCGCCGCGTCCGCCGACTCGCCCGACAACGACTTGCGCATGCCGGTGGCGACGGTGTTCTCGATGTGGTTCTTGGCCTCCTGGGCCGTGTTGCCCAGGGCCCGGTATCCGTCGGCGGCGCCCTCGAACCCGGTGGGCTTGAAGGCCTTGAGGGTGGCGTAGTCCATCCCCGCGGTCACCGCCCCTTCGACTGGCCGCCGACGGCGTCCGTGTCCGCGTACGTGCGGTTCAGCCGGTCCATCTCGCCCTTCACCGCGTCATCGGTGGTCAGCACGTCGCGGCCGACCTGCTGCAGGATGCCCTGGAGCGAGCCGCACCGCTTGCCGACGTTCTCGGCGTACTTCTTCCAGGAGTCGTAGACGTCCATCTGCGCGGCCGCGCTCAGACAGCCCGTGGTCGCGCCGAGCCCCGCCTGTCCCTCGTCCAGTTTGGTCAGCGCGGTACCGATGCTCCCGCGAACGGAGCCCACTCCTTCGCCGGCCGTGGTCCACGCCTTCTGACTGGACTTCAGGCCGCGCGTCACGGCGCTCGGCCCGGCGTCGGGCTCGACCGGGACCTGGTTGAGCTGCATCGCCGCGGGCGGGCCACCGGCCCTCTCCGCTTTGATCTGTTCCCACTCGTCCCACGCCACGCACAGCCCCCGTTTCACCCATGTGGATCTTCAGCCGGGAACAGTTCATCGCACACGCAACGCAGAAATCATGAGTACCGCTACTCATGTTGGGGCACCGCGGACGGACGCAGCCCTCAACCCCTCAGACCCGCGGGGATGCGTACGGCGCTCAGGCCGTGCGGCGGATGAGCGCCAGGTACATCGCGTCCGTGCCGTGCAGGTGCGGCCACAGCTGGACGTCGGGGCCGTCGCCGAGGTCCGGGACGCCGGGGAACAGCGGGCGGGCGTCGACGAGCTCGGCGCCGCCGACCTTCTTCAGGACGTCGTCCACGACGACCCGCGTCTCGGCGAGGTGCGGCGAGCAGGTCGCGTACCCCACCACTCCCCCGACCCGCACGGCCCGCAGCGCCTCGGTGAGCAGCCCGCGCTGGAGCGGGGCGAAGCCGTCGAGGTCGGAGGGGCGGCGGCGCCAGCGGGCCTCGGGGCGGCGGCGCAGCGCGCCGAGCCCGGAGCAGGGCACGTCCATCAGGACCCGGTCGAAGGAGCCCTCGCCCCACGGCGGACGGGTGCCGTCGGCGGCGATGACCTGGTACGGGCCGGGGTTGCCGGCCAGCGCGCGCTCGACCAGGCGGGCGCGGTGCGGCTGCTTCTCGGAGGCCAGCAGGGCGGCGCCGCGCTCCGCGGCCAGGGCGCCGAGCAGGGCCGCCTTGCCGCCGGGGCCCGCGCAGCCGTCGAGCCAGCGGGCGTCGGGGCCGTCGAGGGGCGCGTTGGCGAGGGCGATCGCGACGAGCTGGCTGCCCTCGTCCTGGACGCCGGCCCGGCCCTCGCGCACGGCCTCGATCGCGCCGGGCTCACCGCCCTCGGAGAGCCGCAGCGCGTACGGCGACCAGCGCCCGGGCTCGGTCTCCGTCGCGGCGGCCAGCTCCTCGGTGGTCGCCCGGCCGGGCCGGGCGACCAGGGTGACCTCGGGCCGCTCGTTGTCGGCCTCCAGCAGGCTCTCGATGCCGGCACGGCCGCCGCCGAGGGCGTCCCAGAGCGCGGACACGACCCAGCGCGGGTGCGAGTGGACGACGGCGAGGTGGTCCTCGGCGTCCTCCTCGTACGGCGGCGCGACCCGGGCCACCCAGGTGTCGAAGTCGTCCTGCGCGATCTTGCGCAGGACGGCGTTCACGAACTTGGCCCGCCCGTCGCCGAGCACCACGCGGGCCAGCTCGACGGTCGCGGACACGGCGGCGTGGCTCGGGATCCGGGTCCCGAGCAGCTGGTGCGCGCCGAGCGACAGCACGTCGAGGACCGGCGGGTCGACCTCGCGCAGCGGCCGGTCGACACAGGCCGCGATGATCGCGTCGTACGTGCCCTGCCGCCGCAGCGTCCCGTACACCAGCTCGGTGGCCAGCGCCGCGTCCCGCCCGTCGAAGCCCTCGTTCTTCTCCCGTGCCTTCTTCAGCAGCGGCGGCAGCACGAGGTTCGCGTACGCGTCCCGCTCGTCCACGGCCCGAAGCACCTCGAAGGCGAGGATCCGCACGGGATCCTTCTTGGGCCGCCGGTGCGGCCGGGGGGCCTTGGAGGACGTGGGGGTGCGGCGACGTGCCTGCTCGCTCAAAGGTGCTCCGCGTGAGGATGGATCGATGAAGGGTCCGCCGGACGCGCAGGTCCGGCACCACTCAGCGTAACGCCCGGGGGCGGACGGAGCGGGCCGGGCGGGCTGCCGGCGAGGGCCCGGGTCCCCGGCCCTACCGGTGAGGGAAGTACCCCTGCCGGACGGCCCAGGACTCGGCGGCGATCAGACAGGAGACGGACTCCGTGCCCCCGCCGTCCGCCTCGAAGGCGAGGAGCACCGTCGGCTCCTCGCCGACGGCGCGGGCCACCTCCGCACGCTCCTCGGGCGTCGGGAGGCGGAACTCCGGGTCCGAGAAGGACATCGGACACCGGACGTAGAGCGGGTCGGTGAGAACGACCTCGAGTCCGTGGTGGTACGTGAGGTCGTGGCCGGCGGCCAGCGTCAGCCGGCCGCCGTCGTGGCCGAGGACCGTCCAGTCCCACCAGGACCCTTCGGGTATCGGGAGCAGCACCGTCAGGCGCCGACGCGCTCTCCCGGGGCGATCCGCACGCCGCGGGCCCAGTCCGCCGCCTTCATCGGCTTCTTGCCCTGGGGCTGGACCCAGAGCAGTTCCACCGCGTGCGAGCCGGTGCCGGCGTACACGTTGTTCTTGCCGACGGCGAGCTCGCCGGGGGCCAGGTCCGTGCGGTCGGGCACGAGGGCGACCTGGATGAGCTTGAGGCGTTCGCCGCGGAAGAGGGTCCAGGCGCCGGGCGCCGGGGTGCAGCCGCGGACGACCCGGTCGACCCGGAGCGCGGGGGCGGCGAAGTCGACGTGGGCGTCCTCGACCTGGATCTTCGGGGCGAGCGTGATGCCCTCGGCGGGCTGCGGCACCGCCTTCAGGGTGCCGTCCTCGATGCCGTCCATCGTCGCGGCGAGCAGTCCCGCACCGGCGAAGGCCAGCCGGGTGAGCAGGTCACCGCTGGTGTCGGTGGGCCGCACGTCCTCGGTGACGACGCCGTACACCGGGCCGGAGTCCAGGCCCTCCTCGATCTGGAAGGTGGACGCGCCCGTCACCTGGTCCCCCGCCATCAGCGCGTGCTGCACCGGCGCGGCGCCTCGCCACGCGGGCAGCAGCGAGAAGTGCAGGTTGACCCAGCCGTGGGCCGGGATGTCCAGCGCGACCCGGGGCAGCAGCGCGCCGTACGCGACGACCGGGCAGCAGTCGGGCGCGATCTCGCGGAGCCGCGCGAGGAACGCCTCGTCGCGCGGCCGCTCCGGCTTGAGGACCTCGATCCCGGCCTCCTCCGCGCGCTCGGCGACGGGGCTCGCGACGAGCCGCCGGCCACGGCCCGCGGGCGCGTCGGGCCGGGTGACGACGGCGGCCACCTCGTGCCGCCCGGAGGCGAGCAGGGCGTCCAGGGCGGGTACGGCGACCTCGGGGGTGCCTGCGAAGACGAGCTTCACGCGGGAAAACCTCGCATCTCGGGGCGACGGGGTTTCCTCCCTGCTCGAACGAAGCCGAGAGCTGGAGGGAGGCAGCGCACCAGTCTAAGGGCCGTCAGGTCAGGGGGCGTACGGAAGGAAGAGCGCCCTGCGCATATGCGTGTACGCCCCCGCAGCGTGACCCAACCCCGGGTGGCGCGTTGGTCAAAGGAGATTGACCGAATCGGGTCGCCCTTCCCCCAGCGGCCCGCCCCTTTCACGCCGGTTCGAGAGGCTCATCCATGGCCGACCACGCAACCCACGACGCCCAGGCCCGGGCAAGTCTGCACCTGCTCGTGCGGGACATCGAGCGGGTCCGGCGGCAGGTGGACGCACTGCGCACGCTCACGGCCCAGCTGGGCAATGTCTACCGTCCGCGCCGCACCGCTCCTTCGACGGGCTTCGTCGTCTACGGACGCGCTCCCGCCCCGACCGTACGGCTCGCCCAGGAGCTGCGGGACAGCGTCGAGACCCTGGTGACGGCGGCGGTGGACTTCGACCGCTCGCTCGGGTTCTCCTGGGACGCGGTGGGCTCCGCGCTCGGAGTCACCAAGCAGGCGGTCCACCGCCGTTACGGCTCGCGCCGCGCCCCGCAGGCGGGCGTCGCCCTGGAGCAGGAGCGTCCGGCGGAGCCGGGCGCCGCCACCCGCACCATGCCGGTGGTCCCGCCCGCCCGCAGCATGCCGCCGCAGCCGACCTCGGGCAGCCAGACGCTGCGCGAGGAGCGCCCGCCGGCCTTCCCGGCCCCGCGCAACGGCTGACGCCCACCCCCGGCCCCCGCACAGGCGCCGGCATCTGCCCCTCCCCCTCGACCCTCGGCCCTCGCAACGGCCGGCGCCTGCCCCCGGCGCCCCGACGAACCGGACACGGCGGCACAGCACCGGACCACGGCAGCACGGGACCACTGCAGCAGCGGGCCACCGCGGCACGGGACGCGGCGGCACGGGAGCACCGGACCGCGGCGGCACCGCGCCACGACGGCACGGGACCACCGCAGCACCGGGCCACGGCAGCCCCGCCGGGCGCCCGGGCACCGGGCACCAGGCACCGGGCACCGGGCACCGGGCACCGGGCACGACAACGCCGGCCACCGGGCACCGGGCACCACAGCGCGAGGCACGACAAGACCACGCCGGCGCCACGCCCCGCCACGAAAGGGCCGCCCGCCACCTACCAGCGGGCGGCCCTTCGCGTGCCCGCCCGCATCCGCCGATGGTCAGCCGATGTCCGGCGGGTCCACCCGCACCCGCACCGGCTCGCCGCCGCCCCGCGCCAGCCGCGAGGCCTGCGCCCGCTTCAGGGCGGTGGCCAACGCGGCCCCGCTGCCCGGCGGAACGCGGATCAGCGCGCGGTCCCACTGCTCGCCCGGCGGGGTGTCGCCGGGGCGGCGGGGGCCGCCGGGACGGGTCACGGGCAGGGGCACGGGCCCGAGGATCTCGGCGTCCGGCGGCAGTTCGGCAGCGGCCAGGAAGGCCGCGAGGGCATCCGGCGGCGCGGACACCGCCGCCATGCGCGAGACGGGCGGGAAGCCCAGCTCGGCCCGCTCGGCCAGCTCCCGCTGGGCGTGCCCGACGGGGTCCCAGCGCACCAGGGCCTGCACGGGCCGCAGCGTCGGCTCGGCGACGACGACCACCGTGCCGCCCTCGCCCTGGCCGCGGACCAGTGAGGCGGCGTCGATCCAGCGGCGCAGGGCCTCCTCGCCGGCCCTCAGGTCGGGGCGGCCGAGCATGGCCCAGCCGTCGAGGAGCAGCGCGGCCGCGTAACCGCCCTCGGCGACCGGCTCGGCGCCCGGGGTGCTCACCACGAGCGCGGGCCGTCCCGGCACCCGGTCCAGGACGTGGTCGCGTCCGGAGGTGCGTACGGGCACGGCCGGGAAGGCCCGGCCCAGTTCCTCCGCCGTGCGCCGGGCGCCGACCACCTGGGCGCGCAGGCGGGTGGAGCCGCAGGCCACGCAGTGCCAGTCGGGGGCGCCGCGCCCGCACCAGCCGCAGTGCAGTTCCTGCTGCTCGGGAGCCTCCAGCGGCCCGGAACAGTGCCGGCAGCGGGCGGGCGTCCGGCAGCGCTCGCAGGCGAGTCGCGGCACGTAGCCCCGGCGGGGCACCTGCACGAGCACCGGCCCGGTCTTCAGCCCTTCCCGCACCACCTGCCAGGCGAGGGTGGGCAGCCGGGCGGCGCGGGCGGCCTCGTCGCGGGCGAGGTCGGTGTCGCCGACGGTCCGCACGAGCGGCGCGGCGGTCCGCACCTGGTCGCGTCCGGCGACGAGCGGCTGCGCCCAGCCGGAACCGACGAGCTGGGCGGCCTCGACGGTGCAGCTGGTGGAGCCGAGCAGGAAGGCGCAGCGGTCGTGGGCGGCGCGCAGCAGCAGGACGTCACGGGCGTGCGGCTGCGGGGCGTGCGGTTCGCTGTGGCTGGTGTCGCCGTCGTCCCAGATGACGGCGAGCCCGAGGTCCCGGACGGGCGCGAACATCGCGGCCCGGGTGCCGACGACCGCCCGGACGGCACCGCGCCGCACGGCGAGCCACTGCGCGTACCGCTTCTCGGGCCCGGCCTCGGCGGTGAGCAGCGCGTGCCGCCCTTCGCCGAGCAGTCCGGTCAGGGCGGCGTCGACCCGGCCGGCGGCCCGCCCGTCGGGTACGACGACGAGGGCGCCGCGCCCGGAGGCGAGGGTCGCGGCGACGGCGCGGGCGATCTCCTCGGCCCAGTACGGCCCGGGCAGCGCGTTCCACACCGCCCGCGGCACGCCGCCGCGGGCCAGCGACTCCAGGAACGCCGCGCCCCGCTCGTACCGCGCCCAGCTGCCCGCGGCGGGGGCGGCCGGCGGGGGCAGCGGCTCGGGCGAGGGTCTGCGTTCGGCGCTCGCGTTGCGCGGCGGGACGGCGAGCTGGAGCACGTCGGCGAGGCTGCCGGCGTACCGGTCGGCGACGGCCCGGGCGAGCCCGAGCAGCTCGGGGCCGAGCACGGGCTCGGGCGAGACGACGTCGGCGAGCGCGGCGAGGGGCCCGGAGTAGTCCGACTCGGCCCGCCGCTCCACCAGGAACCCGTCGATGAGCCGCCCGCCCTCGCGCCGCCCGCCCCGCACCTGGTGCGCCCCGGCGCCGAAGCGCACCCGCACCCGCACGCCGGGCTGCGCGGCGGCGTCCAGTTCCTCGGGCACGGCGTAGTCGAAGAACTGGTCGAGGTGGAGCACTCCCTTGTTCACCACGACCCGTGCGACCGGCAGCTCCTTGGCGAGCGCGGCCCCGCGCCAGGTCCGCGGCTTGGCCCGCGGCACCTTCGCCTTGCGCACGGTCTCCCGGATGAGCGCGAGCTGCTCGGGCTCCTCCGGCCCCTCGTGCCCCCCGGCCTTCTCGTTCTCGCTGCTCACAGCCCCATACCTACCAGACGGCACCGACAGCGGCTCCGGCACGCCGAAGGCCCGGCACCCCAAGGGGTTCCGGGCCTTCGGGCGGCTCCTGTGCTTACAGGCCCGCGGCCGCCTTCAGGGCGTCCACGCGGTCCGTGCGCTCCCAGGTGAAGTCCGGCAGCTCGCGGCCGAAGTGGCCGTAGGCGGCGGTCTGGGAGTAGATCGGGCGGAGCAGGTCGAGGTCGCGGATGATCGCGGCCGGGCGGAGGTCGAAGACCTCGGCGATGGCGTTCTCGATCTTCTCGGTCTCGATGGTGTTGGTGCCGAAGGTCTCGACGAAGAGGCCGACGGGCTCGGCCTTGCCGATCGCGTAGGCGACCTGGACCTCGCAGCGGGAGGCGAGGCCCGCGGCGACGACGTTCTTGGCGACCCAGCGCATGGCGTAGGCGGCCGAGCGGTCGACCTTGGACGGGTCCTTGCCGGAGAAGGCGCCGCCGCCGTGGCGGGCCATGCCGCCGTACGTGTCGATGATGATCTTGCGGCCGGTGAGGCCGGCGTCGCCCATCGGGCCGCCGATCTCGAAGCGGCCGGTCGGGTTCACGAGCAGGCGGTAGCCGTCGGTGTCGAGCTTGATGCCGTCCTCGACGAGCTGCTTCAGGACGTGCTCGACGACGAACTCGCGGATGTCGGGCGCGAGCAGCGACTCCAGGTCGATGTCGGAGGCGTGCTGCGAGGAGACGACCACGGTGTCGAGGCGGACGGCCTTGTCGCCGTCGTACTCGATGGTGACCTGCGTCTTGCCGTCGGGGCGCAGGTACGGGATGGTCCCGTTCTTGCGGACCTCGGTGAGGCGGCGGGAGAGCCGGTGCGCGAGGTGGATCGGGAGCGGCATGAGCTCGGGGGTCTCGTCCGACGCGTAGCCGAACATCAGGCCCTGGTCGCCGGCGCCCTGCTTGTCGAGCTCGTCCTCGTCGCCCTCGACGCGGGACTCGTACGCCGTGTCGACGCCCTGCGCGATGTCCGGGGACTGCGACCCGATGGAGACCGAGACGCCGCAGGACGCGCCGTCGAAGCCCTTCTTCGAGGAGTCGTACCCGATGTCGAGGATCTTGTTGCGGACGAGGGTCGGGATGTCGGCCCAGGCCTTGGTGGTGACCTCACCGGCGACGTGCACGAGGCCGGTCGTGATCAGCGTCTCGACGGCGACACGGGAGGTGGGGTCCTCCTTGAGCAGCGCGTCGAGGATGGTGTCGCTGATCTGGTCAGCGATCTTGTCGGGGTGACCCTCGGTCACGGACTCCGAGGTGAACAGACGACGGGACACAACGCTCCCTGGGGTTGCAGCGGCTGCTGGCTACTCGTTTACGGACCGGCAGGGGGCTGCGCCCCGCGACGTTCCGAGAACAGTCTATCGGGCACGGTCGGGCATGTGGCCAGGTCCCCGGCCGCGCGATTGCGTGATCTGTGCGGCGATCGACGCTCCGAGCTGGCATTTTGTCCCGATTTATGGAACTTCTCGCGGCCGTGGGGACGCAGTCCCGGCGTATCGCGAAGTTCGCTCGGAATTCACCCGGAGAGGGGGCGCAGCCGGGGCAGGACCAGATCCCACACGGTCTCCGCCAGCGCTTCCTTCGGCCCGTACGGCACGGGGGTCTCGGCACCGTCGGCGGCGAGGACCACGGCCTCGTTCTCCTCCGAGCCGAAGGTCTTGCGCTCGCCCACCTCGTTGACGACGAGCAGGTCGCAGCCCTTGCGCCGGAGCTTCTGGCGGCCGTTGGCGAGGACGTCGTCGGTCTCCGCGGCGAAGCCCACGACGACCTGGCCGGGCAGGGCGCGGTCGGCGGAGATCTCCGCGAGGATGTCCGGATTGCGCACCAGCTCGACGGTCGGGGCGCCGCCGTCGTCCGTCTTCTTGATCTTGCCGGGGGCGTAGGCGGCCGGCCGGAAGTCGGCGACCGCCGCCGCCATGACCACCGCGTCGGCGTCGGCGGCGGCCTTGAGGACCGCCTCGCGCAGCTGGACGGCGGTGCCGACCCGGACGACGTCCACGCCCGCCGGGTCGGGCAGGCCCGTGTTGGCCTCGATCAGGGTGACCCGGGCGCCGCGGGCCGCGGCGGCCTTCGCGAGGGCGTAGCCCTGCTTGCCGGAGGAGCGGTTGCCGAGGTAGCGGACCGGGTCGAGGGGTTCGCGGGTGCCGCCGGCGCTGATGACGACATGGCGGCCGGCGAGGTCGGGGGTGGTGACGCCGCGCGCCAGGACGCGGCGGCAGATCTCGAAGATCTCCCCCGGGTCGGGCAGCCGGCCCTTGCCGGTGTCGACGCCGGTGAGGCGTCCGACGGCGGGCTCGATGACCACGGCGCCGCGGCGGCGCAGGGTCGCCACGTTCTCCTGGGTGGCCGGGTGCTCCCACATCTCGGTGTGCATGGCCGGTGCGAAGACCACCGGGCAGCGGGCCGTGAGCAGCGTGTTGGTGAGCAGGTCGTCGGCGAGGCCGTGGGCGGCCTTGGCCAGCAGGTCGGCGGTGGCGGGGGCGACGACGACGAGGTCGGCGGCCTGACCGATCCGCACGTGCGGCACCTCGTGGACGGTCTCCCACACCTCGGTGGAGACCGGGTTGCCGGAGAGGGCCGACCAGGTGGCGGCACCGACGAAGTGCAGGGCGGAGTCGGTGGGGACCACCCGGACGTCATGGCCGGACTCGCTGAGCCGGCGCAGCAGCTCGCACGCCTTGTACGCGGCGATGCCGCCGCTCACGCCCAGGACGACCTTCGGCTTCGTCACCGCGCTCAACTCTGCTCCCCTGAAGGCTCGGATGCGTACGACTCCGGTGCGTACGACTCCATGAGACACCACAGGCCCGGCGGATGTTCCGCCGGGCCTGTGGTGACAAACGTGACAAGCGAGATGCGTGCTTACTGCGCCGGGCCCTCGATGGCCTCGGAGGTCAGCAGGCCCGCGTTGATCTCGCGCAGCGCGATCGAGAGCGGCTTCTCGTGGACGTGGGTGTCGACGAGCGGACCGACGTACTCGAGCAGGCCCTCGCCCAGCTGCGAGTAGTACGCGTTGATCTGGCGCGCACGCTTGGCGGCGTAGATCACGAGGCTGTACTTGGAGTCCGTCGCCTCGAGCAGCTCGTCGATCGGCGGGTTGATGATGCCCTCGGGCGCGGTGATGGAAGAGGACACGCTCTACCTTCCGAAGATGGAAAAAAGATCAGACAACGTTCATCAACGTTAGCAGCTCGCGCGCGACGTCCTCGACCGAGGTGTTGACGAGCGTGGTGTCGAACTCCGACTCGGCGGCCAGCTCGACCTTCGCGGCCTGGAGACGGCGCTCGATGACCTCGGCCGACTCGGTGCCGCGGCCGGTGAGCCGGCGCACCAGCTCCTCCCAGCTCGGCGGGGCCAGGAAGACCAGCTGGGCCTCGCCCATGGACTCCTTGACCTGCCGCGCGCCCTGGAGGTCGATCTCCAGGAGCACGGGCTCCCCCGCCTCCAGACGGTCGAGGACCGCGCGACGCGGGGTGCCGTAGCGGTTGCCCGCGAACTCGGCCCACTCCAGCAGCTCGCCGTTGGCGACCAGCTTGTCGAACTCGTCGTCCGTGACGAAGAAGTACTGGACACCGTGCTGCTCGCCGGGTCGCGGCTTCCGTGTCGTGGCCGACACCGAGAGCCAGACCTCGGGGTGGACCTTGCGCATATGAGCGACGACCGTGCTCTTGCCCACCCCGGAGGGGCCGGAGAGCACGGTCAGCCGCGGACGTACCTCTGCTGCCATGCAGCGATTATTCCAGCTTTACCGGTGTGCCCGGGACGCGCGGGTCCGGGCCCGGGCGCCGTCAGGCGCCGGCGCCGCCGAACTCACGCTCCAGAGAAGCGATCTGGTTGGAGCCGAGGCCACGGACCCGACGGCTCTCGGAGATGCCGAGTCGCTCCATGATCTGCTTGGCGCGGACCTTGCCCACGCCCGGCAGGGACTCGAGCAGCGCCGAGACCTTCATCTTGCCGATGACGTCATTGGTCTGCCCCTGCGCGATGACGTCGTGCAGGGAGGCGCCGGAGTGCTTGAGTCGATTCTTGACCTCGGCCCGCTCCCGGCGAGCCGCGGCGGCCTTTTCGAGCGCGGCTGCGCGCTGTTCAGGGGTAAGGGGCGGAAGAGCCACGCCTACGTCACCTCGGATGTCGAACTGTCGGATACGGACCGGTGGAAGCTGCACGCCCCGCGTGAGCGGGGCACCCCACACCAGTGGAGCAACGACCGACGTGGAGTACGCCGAACGCCGACTCTGTCCCGGAGACTAGCGGCCAAGACCGCCGGAGTCAGCGAGAACAGACGAAAAGTCCTGGTCAGCATCGACCGACCAGGACATTTCCGGCATAACGAAGCGGTTTTGGGTCAACTTTTGTCAAGGAGTGAGACGGCGAGGACACGCCGCCCGACCTGCGGATTGGCGAGAACCCGCCGAAATCGGCCCCCGGGGTGCCTCAGGCGCCCACGGCCTCCCTGATCTCGTTCGCGTAACGTTCCGCCGCGGCCCGCAGCGCAGCCCCGTCCGGACCTTCCTTGAGGACCCCGCGGCTGACGTTCGGGACGACGTTGCGGACCGCCGCGCCGAAGACCTCCGGGAGGTCGGCCGGGGTCGCGCCCTGGGCGCCGATGCCCGGGGCGAGCAGGGGCCCGTTGATGTCGAGGTCGAAGTCGGACAGGTCGCCGAGCGTGGCGCCGACGACCGCGCCGAAGGAGCCCATCGGGCTCTCCCCCGCGTTCTCCGCCGCCAGGTGCGCCAGCATCGTCGCGCCGACGGTCCGCCTGGCGGGATCGTCGGAACGAACCGCCCGCTGGACCTCCGCGCCCTCCGGGTTGGAGGTCAGCGCCAGGACGAAGAGCCCCGCGCCGGACTCCCGGGCCAGGTCCACGGCCGGCTTCAGCGAGCCGTAGCCGAGGTACGGGGAGACCGTGAGCGCGTCGGAGAAGAGCGGCGAGTCCTTGCGGAGGAAGGCCTCCGCGTAGGCGGCCATGGTGGAGCCGATGTCGCCGCGCTTGGCGTCCATCACGACCAGGCCGCCCGCCGCCCGCAGGTCGGCGACGGCGCGCTCCAGGACGGCCACGCCGCGCGAGCCGAAGCGCTCGAAGAACGCGGCCTGCGGCTTGAACACGGCGACCGTCTCGGCCAGCGCCTCCACGACCGTGTACGTGAAGCGCTCCAGGCCGTCGATGGTGTCCGGCAGGCCCCAGGAGGCCAGCAGGGAGGCGTGCGGGTCGATGCCGACGCACAGGGGGCCGCGCGTGTCCATGGCGGAGCGCAGGCGGGCGCCGAAGGATTCGTGGGTCACTGGGCGGCCTTTCGGGTGTCGGCGCCGACGGCCTCGGCGAGGGTGGCGTACGGGGAGGCGGCGAGGCGCGCGGCGAGGCCCTTGTGGATCGCGCGGGCGTAGAAGGGGCCCTCGTAGATGAAGGCGCTGTAGCCCTGGATCAGGGTGGCGCCGGCGAGGATCCGCTGCCAGGCGTCCTCGGCGTTCTCGATGCCGCCGACGCCCACGAGGACGATCCGGTCGCCCACGCGCGCGTAGAGGCGGCGCAGCACCTCCAGGGAGCGCTGCTTGACCGGGGCGCCGGACAGGCCGCCGGTCTCCTTGACGAGGGCCGGGTCGGACTTCAGGCCCAGGCCCTCGCGGGCGATGGTGGTGTTGGTGGCGATGATGCCGTCGAGGCCGAGCTCCAGGGCCAGGTCGGCGACGGCGTCCACGTCCTCGTCGGCGAGGTCGGGGGCGATCTTCACCAGCAGCGGGACGCGGCGGCCCTCGACGGACCGGTCGGCGGCCTCGCGGACGGCGGTGAGCAGCGGACGCAGCGACTCGGTGGCCTGGAGGTTGCGCAGCCCCGGGGTGTTCGGGGAGGAGACGTTGACGACCAGGTAGTCGGCGTGCCGGGCGAGCCGCTCGGTCGACTTCACGTAGTCGGCGGCGGCCTCCTCCTCGGGGACCACCTTGGTCTTGCCGATGTTGACGCCCACGACCGTCCTGAAGACCGGGTTGCGGGCGCCCAGGCGGGCGGCGACGGCGGCGGAGCCCTCGTTGTTGAAGCCCATGCGGTTGATCAGGGCGCGGTCCGGGACCAGCCGGAACAGCCGCTTCCTGGGGTTGCCGGGCTGGGCCTCGCCGGTGACCGTGCCGATCTCGACGTGGTCGAAGCCCAGCATGGCCATGCCGTCGATGGCGACGGCGTTCTTGTCGAAGCCGGCGGCGAGGCCGAAGGGGCCGTGCATGCGCAGGCCCAGGGCCTCGGTGCGCAGCTCCTTGTGGCGGGGCGCGAGGACGGCCGCGACGAAGGTGCGGAGCACGGGGATGCGGACGGCGAGCCGGATCCAGCGGAAGGCCAGGTGGTGGGCCTCCTCGGGATCCATGCGCTTGAAGACGAGGTCGAAGAAGAACTTGTACATGGAGGTGTCCTCAGCAAGAGGGGGACACCGTTTCCGGTGTCCCCCTTGTGGGCTGCTAGTCGCGGGCCGCGATCAGATGCGCCGCGTGTTCCTGGAGCGAGCGGACGCCCACGTCGCCGTGGTTGAGCGCGTCGATGCCCTGGACGGCCGCCGCGAGCGCCTGGACCGTGGTCAGGCACGGGACGGAGCGGGCCACCGCCGCCGTACGGATCTCGTAGCCGTCGAGGCGGCCGCCGGTGCCGTACGGGGTGTTGACGATCAGGTCGACCTGGCCGTCGTGGATGAGCTGGACGATCGTCTTCTCGCCGTTCGGGCCCTCGCCCTCGGACTGCTTGCGCACGATCGTGGCGTTGATGCCGTTGCGCTTGAGCACCTCGGCCGTGCCGGAGGTGGCGAGCAGTTCGAAGCCGTGGGCGACCAGCTCACGGGCCGGGAAGACCATCGAGCGCTTGTCCCGGTTGGCGACCGAGATGAACGCGCGGCCCTTGGTGGGCAGCGGGCCGTAGGCGCCGGCCTGCGACTTGGCGTACGCCGTGCCGAAGACGTTGTCGATGCCCATGACCTCGCCGGTGGAGCGCATCTCCGGGCCGAGGACGGTGTCGACGCCGCGGCCGTGGATGTCGCGGAAGCGCGACCACGGCATCACGGCCTCCTTGACGGAGATCGGCGCGTCCATCGGCAGGGTGCCGCCGTCGCCGTGCCGGGGCAGCAGGCCCTCTTCCCGCAGCTCGGCGATGGTGGCGCCGAGCGAGATGCGCGCGGCGGCCTTCGCGAGCGGCACCGCGGTCGCCTTCGAGGTGAAGGGCACGGTGCGGGAGGCGCGCGGGTTGGCCTCGAGGACGTAGAGGATGTCGCCGGCCATCGCGAACTGGATGTTGATCAGACCGCGGACGCCGACGCCCTTGGCGATGGCCTCGGTGGAGGCGCGCAGGCGCTTGATGTCGAAGCCGCCGAGGGTGATCGGGGGCAGGGCGCAGGCCGAGTCGCCGGAGTGGATGCCGGCCTCCTCGATGTGCTCCATGACGCCGCCGAGGTAGAGCTCGTGGCCGTCGTAGAGCGCGTCCACGTCGATCTCGATCGCGTCGTCGAGGAAGCGGTCGACGAGAACGGGGCGGATCGGGGAGATCTCGGTGGACTCGGCGATGTACGCCTCCAGGCGCGCCTCGTCGTAGACGATCTCCATGCCGCGGCCGCCGAGCACGTACGAGGGGCGTACGAGCACGGGGTAGCCGATCTCGTCGGCGATGGCCTTGGCGCCGGCGAAGGTGGTGGCGGTGCCGTGCTTCGGCGCGGGCAGGCCCGCGTCGGCGAGCACCTGGCCGAAGGCGCCGCGGTCCTCGGCGGCGTGGATGGCCTCCGGGGAGGTGCCCACGACCGGCACGCCGTTGTCCTTGAGCGCCTGGGCGAGGCCCAGCGGGGTCTGGCCGCCGAGCTGGACGACGACACCGGCGAGGGGGCCGGCCAGCGACTCGGCGTGGACGATCTCCAGGACGTCCTCGAGCGTCAGCGGCTCGAAGTACAGGCGGTCGGAGGTGTCGTAGTCCGTCGAGACGGTCTCCGGGTTGCAGTTGACCATCACGGTCTCGTAGCCCGCGTCGCTGAGCGCGAAGGAGGCGTGGACGCAGGAGTAGTCGAACTCGATGCCCTGGCCGATGCGGTTCGGTCCGGAGCCCAGGATGATCACCGCGGGCTTCTCGCGCTGCGCGACCTCGGTCTCCTCGTCGTACGAGGAGTAGAAGTACGGGGTCCTGGCGGCGAACTCGGCGGCGCAGGTGTCGACCGTCTTGTAGACCGGGCGGACGCCGAGGGCGTGCCGGACCTCGCGGACGACGTCCTCGCGCAGCCCGCGGATCTCGGCGATCTGGGCGTCGGAGAAGCCGTGGCGCTTGGCCTCGGCGAGCAGCTCGGGGTCGAGCTTCTCGGCCTCGGCGAGCTCGTCGGCGATCTCCTTGATGAGGAAGAGCTGGTCGACGAACCACGGGTCGATCTTGGTGTACTCGAAGACCTCCTCCGGCGTGGCACCGGCGCGGATGGCCTGCATGACGGTGTTGATGCGGCCGTCGGTCGGGCGGACCGCCAGCTCCAGGAGCTCGGTCTTGTCGCCGGGCTCGCCGGTGAAGGAGAACTGCGAGCCCTTCTTCTCCAGGGAGCGCAGGGCCTTCTGCAGGGCCTCGGTGAAGTTGCGGCCGATCGCCATGGCCTCGCCGACCGACTTCATGGTCGTGGTCAGCGTGGAGTCGGCGGACGGGAACTTCTCGAAGGCGAAGCGCGGGGCCTTGACGACGACGTAGTCGAGGGTCGGCTCGAAGGAGGCCGGGGTCTTCTCGGTGATGTCGTTCGGGATCTCGTCCAGCGTGTAGCCGACGGCGAGCTTCGCGGCGATCTTGGCGATCGGGAAGCCGGTGGCCTTGGAGGCGAGGGCCGAGGACCGGGAGACGCGCGGGTTCATCTCGATGACGATGATGCGGCCGTCGACCGGGTTCACCGCGAACTGGATGTTGCAGCCGCCGGTGTCGACGCCGACCTCGCGGATGATCGCGATGCCGATGTCGCGCAGGCGCTGGTACTCGCGGTCGGTGAGCGTCATCGCCGGGGCGACGGTGATCGAGTCACCGGTGTGCACGCCCATCGGGTCGAAGTTCTCGATGGAGCAGACGACCACGACGTTGTCGTTCTTGTCGCGCATGAGCTCCAGCTCGTACTCCTTCCAGCCGAGGATGGACTCCTCCAGGAGCACCTCGGTGGTCGGGGAGAGCGTGAGTCCCTGGCCGGCGATGCGGCGCAGCTCCTCCTCGTCGTGGGCGAAGCCGGAGCCGGCGCCGCCCATGGTGAAGGAGGGGCGGACGACGACGGGGTAGCCGCCGAGGGTGTCGACGCCCTTGAGGACGTCGTCCATGGAGTGGCAGATGACCGAGCGGGCGGACTCGCCGTGGCCGATCTTGCGGCGGACCTCCTCGACGACCTCCTTGAAGAGGTCGCGGTCCTCGCCCTTGTTGATCGCCTCGACGTTGGCGCCGATCAGCTCGACGTTGTACTTCTCCAGGACGCCCTGCTCGTGCATGGAGATGGCGGTGTTGAGCGCGGTCTGGCCGCCGAGGGTGGGCAGGAGGGCGTCGGGGCGCTCCTTGGCGATGATCTTCTCGACGAACTCCGGGGTGATCGGCTCGACGTAGGTGGCGTCGGCGATCTCCGGGTCGGTCATGATCGTGGCCGGGTTGGAGTTGACCAGGATGACGCGCAGGCCCTCGGACTTGAGGACCCGGCAGGCCTGGGTGCCGGAGTAGTCGAACTCGGCGGCCTGGCCGATGACGATCGGGCCGGAGCCGATGACCAGGACGGACTGGATATCGGTGCGCTTAGGCACGCTCGGCCTCCATCAGCGAAACGAAGCGGTCGAAGAGGTACGCGGCGTCGTGCGGGCCCGCGGCGGCCTCGGGGTGGTACTGGACGGAGAAGGCCGGCTGGTCGAGCAGCTGCAGCCCCTCCACGACGTCGTCGTTCAGGCACACGTGGGAGACCTCGGCGCGCCCGAAGGGGGTCTCGGACACCTTGTCGAGGGGCGCGTCGACGGCGAAGCCGTGGTTGTGCGCGGTGACCTCGACCTTGCCCGTGGTGCGGTCCTGGACCGGCTGGTTGATGCCCCGGTGGCCGTACTTCAGCTTGTAGGTGCCGAAGCCGAGGGCGCGGCCGAGGATCTGGTTGCCGAAGCAGATGCCGAAGAGCGGCGTCCTGCGGCGCAGGACCTCCTGCATGACGGCGACGGGTCCGTCGGCGGTGGCCGGGTCGCCCGGGCCGTTGGAGAAGAACACGCCGTCGGGGTTGACGGCGTAGACGTCCTCGGCGGTGGCGGTGGCGGGCAGCACGTGGACCTCGATGCCGCGCTCGGCCATCCGGTGCGGGGTCATGCCCTTGATGCCGAGGTCGACGGCGGCGACGGTGAACTTCTTCTCACCGACCGCGGGGACGACGTACGGCTCCTTGGTGGCGACCTCGGCGGAGAGGTTCGCGCCCTTCATCTCGGCCTGCTGGCGGACCTCGGCGAGCATGGTGCCCTCGTCGGGGAGCGCGCTGCCGGAGAAGATGCCGACGCGCATGGCGCCGCACTCGCGGAGGTGGCGGGTGAGGGCGCGGGTGTCGATGCCCTGGATGCCGACGACGCCCTGGTGGCGCAGCTCCTCGTCGAGGGAGCGCCGGGAGCGCCAGTTGGAGGGGACGCGGGCGGGGTCGCGGACGACGTAGCCGGCCACCCAGATGCGGGCGGACTCGGGGTCCTCGTCGTTGACGCCGGTGTTGCCGACGTGCGGGGCGGTCATGACGACGACCTGGCGGTGGTACGACGGGTCGGTGAGGGTCTCCTGGTAGCCGGTCATGCCGGTGGAGAACACGGCCTCGCCGAAGGTCTCCCCCACGGCCCCGTAGGCGCGACCGCGGAAGATGCGGCCGTCCTCCAGGACGAGTACGGCGGGAACCTTGGCAGCTCCCCTGGTGGAGGTTGTCATCGTGCGATGCCTTCCGTCGTGCTTGCGGTGTTCAGGTGGTTGACGGCCTCGACCCAGGCGGCGTGCTCGGCCGCCCGGTCGGAGCGGAAGCCGGAGTCGAGCAGCTTGTCGCCGTGGGCCCAGGTGACGACCAGCAGGCCGCCTTCGGTGAGGACCTTGCCGGCGATGCCCTTGTCGAGTCGGGCCTCGCGCAGGGCCTCGGCGGGGATCAGGAAGTCGTTCGCCCCGGGGCGTACGACGCTGATCCCGGCGTCCGTGAGGGTGAGCTCGGCGCGGCTGCGGGTGCCGAGGCCGTGGGCGACGATCCGGTCGAGCCACTGTCCGGCGGTGGTGGAGCCGTGGTAGCGGCCGCTGAGTGTCAGCCTGGCCGCTCCGGGCGCCTCCGGCAGCTCGGGGAGGGGCGGGAGGCCGGACTGGAGGCTGCCGCGCCACTTCCATCCCTGGCGCATCAGCCAGTAGACGAAGGCGACGAAGAGCAGCAGTCCGGCGACCCAGCCGAGCCGGCCGGCCCAGTCGGTCACTTCGGCCGACTTCGGTTCGGCCGCGAGGAGTACGAGTGGTGTCACGCCAGCTTCCCGTCGACGAGCGTTGCCCGGCCCCGCAGGAACGTGTGGGTGACGCGTCCCGGCAGCTCGCGGCCCTCGTAGGGGGTGTTGCGGCTGCGGGAGGCGAAGTCGGCGGGGTCCACGACACCACGGTATGCCGGATCGACCAGCGTCAGGTTGGCGGGCTCACCAGCCGAGACGGGGCGGCCGTGGCCCTTGGCCTGGCCGATCCGCGCGGGCTTCACGGACATCCGGTCGGCGACGCCGGCCCAGTCGAGGAGCCCGGTCTCCACCATGGTCTGCTGGACGACGGACAGGGCGGTCTCCAGGCCGACCATGCCCATGGCGGCGGCGGCCCACTCGCAGTCCTTGTCCTCGTGCGGGTGCGGGGCGTGGTCGGTGGCGACGATGTCGATGGTGCCGTCGGCGAGGGCCTCGCGCAGGGCCATCACGTCGCGCTCGGTGCGCAGCGGCGGGTTGACCTTGTAGACCGGGTTGTAGCTGCGGACCAGCTCGTCCGTGAGGAGGAGGTGGTGCGGGGTGACCTCGGCGGTGACGTCGATGCCGCGGGACTTGGCCCAGCGGACGATCTCGACGGAGCCGGCGGTCGACAGGTGGCAGATGTGGACGCGGGAGCCGACGTGCTCGGCGAGCAGCACGTCGCGGGCGATGATCGACTCCTCGGCGACGGCCGGCCAGCCGCCGAGGCCGAGCTCGGCGGAGACGACGCCCTCGTTCATCTGGGCGCCCTCGGTGAGGCGGGGCTCCTGGGCGTGCTGGGCGACGACGCCGCCGAAGGCCTTCACGTACTCCAGGGCACGGCGCATGATCACGGCGTCGTCGACGCACTTGCCGTCGTCGGAGAAGACGGTGACGCCGGCGGCGGAGTCGTGCATGGCGCCGAGCTCGGCGAGCTTCTTGCCCTCCAGGCCGACGGTGACGGCGCCGATGGGCTGCACGTCGCAGTAGCCGGCCTCCTTGCCGAGCCGGTAGACCTGCTCGACGACGCCGGCGGTGTCGGCGACGGGGAAGGTGTTGGCCATGGCGAAGACGGCCGTGTAGCCGCCGGAGGCGGCGGCGCGGGTGCCGGTGAGGACGGTCTCGGAGTCCTCGCGGCCGGGCTCGCGCAGGTGGGTGTGCAGGTCGACCAGGCCGGGCAGCAGGATCTGGCCCTGGGCCTCGATCACCTGGGCGCCGTCGGCGGACAGGTCCGTGCCGACGGCCTCGATGACCTCGCCGTCGATGAGGACGTCCTGCGCCTCGCCGCCCAGCACCTTCGCACCGCGGATAAGGATCTTGCTCATGGTCTTACTTCTCCTCGGTACGAGTGGACTGCGATTCGTTGCCGCCGAGCAGCAGGTACAGCACGGCCATGCGGATGGAGACGCCGTTGGCGACCTGCTCGACGACCGTGCAGCGGTCGGAGTCGGCGACCTCGGCGGTGATCTCCATGCCGCGGACCATGGGGCCGGGGTGCATGACGATGGCGTGCTCGGGCATCCTCGCCATCCGGTCGCCGTCGAGCCCGTAGCGGCGCGAGTACTCGCGCTCGGTCGGGAAGAAGGCGGCGTTCATCCGCTCGCGCTGCACACGCAGCATCATCACCGCGTCGGACTTCGTCAGCACGCTGTCGAGGTCGTAGGAGACCTCGCAGGGCCAGTGCTCGACGCCGACCGGGACCAGGGTGGGCGGGGCCACCAGGGTGACCTCGGCGCCGAGGGTGTGCAGCAGGTCGACGTTGGAGCGGGCGACCCGGCTGTGCAGGACGTCGCCGACGATGGTGACGCGCTTCCCGGTCAGGTCCTGGCCGAGGCCGGCGTCGCGGCCTACCAGGCGGCGGCGCATGGTGAAGGCGTCGAGCAGGGCCTGCGTGGGGTGCTGGTGGGTGCCGTCGCCGGCGTTGATGACGGGCGCGTCGATCCAGCCGGAGGTGGCCAGGCGGTAGGGGGCGCCGGAGGCGCTGTGCCGGATGACGACGGCGTCGACGCCCATCGCCTCCAGGGTCTGCGCGGTGTCCTTCAGGGACTCGCCCTTGGAGACGCTGGAGCCCTTCGCCGCGAAGTTGATCACGTCGGCGGACAGCCGCTTCTCGGCCGCCTCGAAGGAGATCCGGGTGCGGGTGGAGTCCTCGAAGAAGAGGTTGCAGATGGTGCGGCCGCGCAGGGTCGGCAGCTTCTTGATGGGCCGGTCGGCCACCCGGGCCATCTCCTCGGCGGTGTCGAGGATCTGGACGGCGTCGTCGCGGGTGAGGTCGGCGGCCGAGATGAGGTGACGCATCATCGGGGTTTCGCTCCGTGGTGGGAGTGTGCGGGCATGCGGGTGCGCAGGGATGTGCCCCGGAACCCGTGGGGAGTGCCGGTCCGGCTAGGAGGCGGGCTTGCTGCCGAGCAGCACGGTGTCGCGACCGTCCTCCTCGGCGAGCTGGACCTTGACCGTCTCCCGCAGCGACGTGGGGAGGTTCTTGCCGACGTAGTCGGCGCGGATGGGCAGCTCGCGGTGGCCGCGGTCGACGAGGACGGCGAGCTGGACGGCGCGGGGGCGGCCGATGTCGCCGAGGGCGTCGAGGGCGGCGCGGATCGTGCGGCCGGAGAAGAGGACGTCGTCGACGAGGACGACCAGGCGGCCGTCGACGCCGTCACCGGGGATCTCGGTGCGGCCGATGGCGCGGGCCGGCTTCAGCCGCAGGTCGTCCCGGTACATGGTGATGTCGAGGGAGCCGACCGGGATCTTGCTGCCGGTGATCGATTCGAGCTTCTCGGCGAGCCGGCGGGCGAGGTAGACACCGCGGGTGGGAATGCCGAGGAGGACCACGTCGTCGGCACCCTTGGCGCGCTCGACGATCTCGTGGGCGATGCGGGTCAGGACCCGCGCGATGTCGGGGGCCTCGAGAACGGGGCGTGCCGCATCGGTCTGCTGCTGTGCGTCCATATGAAAACGGACCTCCTTCTCCGCCTCACGGGACGGACCTTAAAGGACGTCGGAACTGCGCCGTCCACCTTACCAGGGGCGGATGAGTGCCCAGCTCACCACCCGTTCGCCACTCCGGGCGCCGTCCCCCGGAGGGGGGCGGTATGGACCATTCGGCTTGACGGGAGAGTGTCACGCTGCGTAACCTCACAGTGAGTTACCAGCCGCGCGGCGCAGCCGCAACGTCGTCTCAGCGTCCGGGAGCGTTATGTCCAGCGAATACGCAAAGCAGCTCGGGGCCAAACTCCGTGCGATCCGCACCCAGCAGGGCCTTTCCCTCCACGGTGTGGAGGAGAAGTCCCAGGGCCGCTGGAAGGCGGTCGTGGTCGGTTCGTACGAGCGTGGCGACCGCGCCGTGACCGTGCAGCGCCTGGCCGAGCTGGCGGACTTCTACGGTGTGCCGGTGCAGGAGCTGCTGCCGGGCACGACCCCCGGCGGCGCCGCCGAGCCCCCGCCGAAGCTGGTCCTGGACCTGGAGCGCCTCGCCCACGTCCCCGCCGAGAAGGCCGGACCGCTCCAGCGCTACGCGGCGACGATCCAGTCCCAGCGCGGCGACTACAACGGCAAGGTGCTGTCGATCCGCCAGGACGACCTGCGCACCCTGGCCGTCATCTACGACCAGTCCCCCTCGGTCCTCACCGAGCAGCTGATCAGCTGGGGCGTCCTGGACGCGGACGCGCGCCGCGCGGTCGCCCACGAGGACGCCAACTGACGCGGAACAGCTGAAGCAGAAACGTGCCGCCGGGCCCCGGGAGTCACCTCGACTCCCGGGGTCCGGCGCTTTTCGTGCCCGTGGCGGCGAGCGCCCGGCACGGCGGCGCGCGCGACGCGACGTCTGGTACGCGCTACCGGGTACGCCGAAGGGGCCCGCAGCACACGAGGTGCTGCGGGCCCCTTCGACTGCCGGGGACGGACGGACCTAGGCGTCCGCGTCCCGGCGCAGGCGCGGCTTCAGGTCCTTGAAGCGCGCCAGCAGACCGTTGACGAAGGTCGGCGAGTCGTCCGTGGAGAACTCCTTGGCGAGCTGCACCGCCTCGTCGATCGCCACCGCGTCCGGGGTGCCGTCCTCCCAGATCAGCTCGTACGCACCGAGGCGGACGATGTTCCGGTCGGCGACGGGCATCCGGTCGAGGTCCCAGTCCACCGCGTACGTCGCGATGAGCTCGTCGATGCGGGCCACGTGACCCGCGTAGCCCTCGACCAGCTGCATGGTGAACTCGTTGACCGGCGGCTGGCGCTCGTCCGAGCGGGCGAGCCGGACCTGGTCCGCGAGGACCTCCTGGACCGAGGTGCCGCGCTGGTCGGCCTCGAACAGGATCTGGAAGGCCCGCCGGCGGGCCTTGCTCCGGGCGGCCACGGTTAGTCGTTCACCCGGCCGAGGTAGTCGCTGGTGCGGGTGTCGACCTTGACCTTCTCACCGGTGGTGACGAAGAGCGGGACCTGGATCTCGTGGCCGGTCTCCAGGGTGGCGGGCTTGGTGCCACCGGTGGAGCGGTCGCCCTGGACACCCGGGTCGGTGTGCTGGATCGTCAGCGTGACGGCGGCCGGGAGCTCGACGAAGAGCACCTCGCCCTCGTGCCGTGCGACGGTGGCCTCGAAGCCCTCGATGAGGAAGTTGGCGGCGTTGCCGACGGCCTTGCGGTCGACGTGCAGCTGGTCGTAGGTCTCCATGTCCATGAAGACGAAGTAGTCGCCGTCCATGTAGGAGAACTGCATGTCACGGCGGTCGATGGTGGCCGTGTCGACCTTCACGCCCGCGTTGAAGGTCTTGTCGACGACCTTGCCGGACATGACGTTCTTGAGCTTGGTGCGCACGAAGGCCGGGCCCTTGCCGGGCTTGACGTGCTGGAACTCGACGACGGACCAGAGCTGGCCGCCTTCGAGCTTGAGCACCATGCCGTTCTTGAGGTCGTTCGTGGAAGCCACGGTTGCGGAATCTCCTGGACTGACGTGGGACCGGGAGGCGTGCGCGCCGCTACAGCGCGAGCAGCTCCTTGGTCGTGATGGTGAGTAGCTCGGGTCCGCCGTCCGCCTCCTGGCGTACGACGAGCGTGTCATCGATCCGGACCCCGCCCCGGCCCGGGAGGTGGACCCCCGGTTCGACGGTGACCGGCACACAAGCGTCCAGTTTACCCATGGCCGCGGGTGCGAGCTGCGGGTCCTCGTCGATTTCCAGGCCCACACCGTGCCCGGTGAGGGGTGTCGACGTGTCGCCGTGACCCGCCGCGGCGAGAATCTGTCGGGCCGCGTGGTCGACGTCGCGGTACTCGGCGCCGGGCGCGAGCGCCTCCCGTCCGGCCCGCTGAGCGGCGAAGACGAGGTCGTACAGCTCGATCTGCCAGTCGGCGGGAGTGGTCCCGATGACGAAGGTGCGGCCGATCTCGCAGCGGTAGCCACGGTAGTTGGCGCCGAGGCAGACCGAGAGGAAGTCGCCCTCCTCGACCCGGCGGTCGGTGGGCCGGTGCCCGGCCCGGCCGGAGTGCGGCCCGGTGGCCACGGAGGTCGCGAAGGCCGGCCCGTCGGCACCGTGGTCGACGAGCCTGCGCTCCAGCTCCAGGGCGAGGTGCCGCTCGGTACGGCCGACCAGGATCGACTCCAGAAGCTCCCCGAGCGCCTGGTCGGCGATCTCGGCGGCGATCCGCAGACAGGCGATCTCGTCCTCGTCCTTGACGATCCGCAGCTGTTCGACGGCGCAGGACAGGTCGGCGAGCCGCAGCCCGGGCGCGACCGAGCCCATCGCCCGGTGCCGGGCGACGGTCAGATGGTGCTCCTCCACGGAGAGGGCGTCCACGCCGGCCTTGCGGGCGAAGTCCACGCCCGCGACCGCCGGATCACCGCCGCCGGCCGGCAGCACCAGCTGCCGCAGCGCCTCGTCCACCCGCCCGTCGGCCGGGTCGCCGCCGGGCGCGGTGGGGCGCAGCAGCACGTCCTCGGCGGGCCCGAGCAGCAGCACGGCCCCGGCGGGCGAGCCGCCCGTGAGATAGCGGACGTTGGCGGGGCGGGAGACCAGGGCCGCCGGGCTGCCCGCGGCCACGCAGCGGTCGCGCAGCCGGTCCCGGCGTTCCGCATACACCTCTGACATGCTCCGAGCCTACGAGCGCCCGGACGCGGCGGCCTGTTGTGCGGGGCCGACCGGGCGCCCGACGGCGGCGCCCGCGGTGGTCACGCGGGCGGCTGGCCGGATATCGCGCGGGCCAGGACGTCGTCCAGGACGCGGGCCGTGGTCTCCACGTCGAAGGTGGAGTTGTCGATGATCGGCAGGCCGGAGCCGTACCAGCCGGCCATCCGGCCGTGGATGGCGGCGACCTCCTCGTCCGAGAGGCGGCGGTTGCCGCTGCGTTCGGCGTTCCGCTCGAGGACGACGTCGAGGCCGGGGAGCAGCACCACCGGGAGCAGGCCGGGGCCGACGTGGCGCTTCCAGCCGCCGAGGCCGACGACCGGCCAGTCGGGGAAGACGGCGTCGTCGAGGATGCAGGAGATGCCGTTGGCGAGGAAGTTGCGGGCGGCGAAACCGCAGGTGCGGCGGGCGAGACGGTACTGGGCCTCGGAGTTCTCGTTCCAGCCGGACTGGGGGTCGGCGAAGCCGGAGCAGACCCATTCGCGCACGTCGTCGAGGCTGATGTGGGCCGTCGGCACCGGCCGGCGGCCGGCCCAGTGGCGCGCGACGGTCGTCTTGCCCGCGCCGGCCGGGCCGATGAGCAGGACGGCGATGGTGGCGCCGCCGGTACCGGTCACGGCGGGCGGCACGGTAATGGGACCGGTGAGCTGCCCGGTGACCGGGACACCCTGAGCGCCCGGGGCCGCCGGGGCTGCGGGCGCCCCGCCCCAGCCGGGCGGCGTCGCCTGCGCGGGCGGCGGACCCATCGGCGGACCCTGCGGGGCGGGGGGCGCCGGAGGCGCCGGGTGCCCCGGAGGGGCGGGGTAGGGGTGGTGCGCCGGAGCGGGCGGGACGGGCGGGGGGCCGCCCTGGACCCAACCGGTGTGGCCCGCGGATTCCTGCGGTGGCAGCGGAGCCCCCATTCCGTGCTGCATCCGGTGCCCCACTCCGTTTCCTGCCGGCAATGTTTCCGTCGTTGCCGGAACGTTACCGCCCCCGGCTTCCGTAGGGGAAACGGCCGGGGGCGGATCGACGTGCCCAGGAGGGTGACGCGGGGGCTCAGGCTTCCAGTTCCTCCGCGAGCGCGCGCAGCGCCAGCCGGTAGGAGCCGATGCCGAAACCCGCGATCGTCCCGGTGGCCACCGCGGCCACCACCGAGGTGTGCCGGAACTCCTCCCGCGTGTAGGGGTTGGAGATGTGCACCTCGATCAGCGGCGCGGTGCGCTGGGCCGCCGCGTCACGCATCCCGTACGAGTAGTGCGTGAAGGCGCCCGGGTTGAGCACGACCGGGAGGGAACCGTCCGCCGCCTCGTGCAGCCAGCGGATCATCTCGCCCTCGTCGTTGGTCTCGCGCACCTCGACGTCGAAGCCCAGCTGCTCGCCGAGCGTGCGGCAGGACTCCACGAGCCCCTTGTAGGAGGTGGCGCCGTAGATGTCGGGCTCGCGCGAGCCGAGGCGGCCGAGGTTCGGGCCGTTCAGGACGAGAACGCGACGGCGCTCGCTCACGCGGACACCTCGCCGTAGGCCGCGATGAGCACGGCCGGGTCCGGGCCCTCGAGAACCGTCGGCTTGCCGAGACCGTCGAGGACGATGAAGCGCAGCAGGTCGCCCCGGGACTTCTTGTCGACCTTCATGGTCTCGAGCAGCTTGGGCCACTGGTCGCCGCGGTAGGTGAGCGGCAGGCCGACGGACTCCAGGACGGCGCGGTGCCGGTCGGCGGTGGCGTCGTCGAGCCGGCCGGCCAGCCGGCCGAGCTCGGCGGCGAAGACCATGCCGACGGAGACTGCGGCGCCGTGCCGCCACTTGTACTGCTCGTTCTTCTCGATGGCGTGGGCGAGGGTGTGCCCGTAGTTGAGGATCTCGCGGAGGCCGGCCTCCTTGAGGTCGCCGGACACCACCTCGGCCTTGACCCGGATCGACCGCTCGATGAGCTCGGCGGTGTGCGGCCCGGCGGGGGTGCGGGCGGCCTGCGGGTCGGCCTCGATGAGGTCGAGGATCACCGGGTCGGCGATGAAACCGGCCTTGATGATCTCGGCGAGGCCGCTGACGTAGTCGTGCACCGGCAGCGAGTCGAGCGCGGCGAGGTCGCAGAGCACGCCGGCCGGCGGGTGGAAGGCGCCGACGAGGTTCTTGCCCTCGGCGGTGTTGATGCCGGTCTTGCCGCCGACGGCCGCGTCGACCATGCCGAGCACGGTCGTGGGGACGGCGATCCAGCGCACACCGCGCAGCCAGGTCGCGGCGACGAAGCCGGCCAGGTCGGTGGTGGCCCCGCCGCCGACACCGACGATCACGTCGCTACGAGTGAAGCCGGTCTGCCCGAGCGCCTTCCAGCAGTAGGCGGCGACCTCGGCGGTCTTGGCCTCCTCGGCGTTGGGCACCTGGATGGCGACGGCCTCGTAGCCCTGCTCGGCGAGGTCCTCGCGCAGCGCCTCGCCGGTCTCGGCCAGCGCCTCGGGGTGGATCACGGCCACGCGCCTGGCCTGGGGGCCGACGAGCGCGGGCAGCTCGCCGAGCAGCTGCCGGCCGACCAGTACCTCGTACGGGTCGGTGCCCGCGGAGCCGCCGACCTGGATCCGGGTCACTTCCTGGTCCGTCATACGTCCTTCAACTCCAGTGCGTCGAGGATCGCGGCGGCGACCTCTTCGGGCGTGCGCTCGTCGGTGGCGACGACGACGCTCGCGACTTCTTCGTACAGGTGGCGCCGCGCGTCCATCAGCTCGCGCCACTGGCGGCGCGGGTTGACGGCGAGCAGCGGCCGGGCGGCGCCGAGGCCGACGCGGCGCACGGCCGCCTCGACGTCCATGGACAGGTACGCGACGGGCAGCCCGCGCAGCAGGGCACGGGTGCCGGCGTCGAGCACCGCGCCGCCGCCGAGCGCGAGGACACCCTCGTGCTCGGCGACGGCCTTGCGCACGGCTTCGCGTTCGAGGGCGCGGAAGTGGTCCTCGCCGTCCTCGACGAAGATGTCCGCGATCTCGCGCCCCTCGGTGGCGACGATGTCCGCGTCGGTGTCCCGGTAGTCGGCGCCGAGCCGCTCCGCGAGCAGCGCGCCGACGGTGGACTTGCCGGAGCCCATGGGTCCGACGAGGACGACCAGCGGGCCGGCGGTCACCGGATGTGGAGGTTGTCGAGGTAGGACCGGACGTTGCGACGGGTCTCGGGGACCGAGTCGCCGCCGAACTTCTCCAGCACGGCGTCCGCGAGGACCAGCGCGACCATCGCCTCGGCGACGATGCCCGCGGCCGGGACGGCGCAGACGTCGGAGCGCTGGTGGTGCGCGGCCGCGACCTCGCCGGTGGCGACGTCGACGGTGGCGAGCGCACGGGGCACGGTGGCGATGGGCTTCATCGCGGCACGGACGCGCAGCAGCTCGCCGGTGCTGAGGCCGCCCTCGGTGCCGCCGGCGCGGCCGGAGCTGCGGGTGAGGCCCTCCTCGCCCTTGACGATCTCGTCGTGGGCCTGCGAGCCCGGCACGCGGGCGAGCTCGAAGCCGTCGCCGACCTCGACGCCCTTGATGGCCTGGATGCCCATGAGGGCGGCGGCGAGCCGGGCGTCGAGGCGCCGGTCCCAGTGCACATGGGAGCCGAGGCCGACGGGCACGCCGTACGCGAGGACCTCCACGACGCCGCCGAGCGTGTCGCCGTCCTTGTGGGCCTGGTCGATCTCGGCGACCATCGCCTTCGACGCGTCGGCGTCGAGGCAGCGCACCGGGTCGGCGTCGAGCTTCTCGACGTCGGCGGGGGTCGGGTAGACGCCGTACGGGGCCTTGGCGGAGGCGAGCTCGACCACGTGGGAGACGATCTCGATGCCGGCCGCCTCCTTCAGGAAGGAGCGGGCGACGGCGCCGAGGGCGACGCGGGCGGCGGTCTCGCGGGCGCTGGCGCGCTCCAGGATCGGCCGGGCCTCGTCGAAGCCGTACTTCTGCATGCCGGCCAGGTCGGCGTGGCCGGGGCGCGGGCGGGTCAGCGGCGCGTTACGCGCCGAGTTCGCCAGCTCGGCCGGGTCGACCGGGTCGGCCGCCATGACCTTCTCCCACTTGGGCCATTCCGTGTTGCCGACCATGACGGCGATCGGCGAACCGAGCGACAGTCCGTGCCGGACACCACCCAGGAAGGTGATCTCGTCCTGCTCGAACTTCATGCGGGCACCGCGTCCATAGCCGAGGCGCCGCCGTGCGAGATGGTCCGCCACCAGCTCCGTGGTGACCGGAACACCGGCCGGAAGTCCCTCAAGGGTTGCAACCAGCGCGGGGCCGTGAGACTCCCCCGCCGTCAGCCAACGCAACCTGCTCAACGATGCTCCTCATGCTCGCGCCTGGGCACTGCGACGGCACGACCTGGGTGCGCGGCCCGGGTCCGCCTCCCCTGATCCTCCCACGTCCGGGCGGTCGATCGATCGCCGGTCCACGGGTCGGGACGCATGTCTCACGTCTCGGGTGACGCCTCCGGCGGTCCGGCAGGCTCCTCGCGCCGCCCCCGCCACCAGTCGCGGACGCGGGTCGCCACCACGTACAGCGCGAATCCGCCCCCGATCACGATCACCGGATAGCGGATCCACTCCGGCAGCGCCGTGAAGGCGACCCGGAAGAGTCCGACCACCAGGCGCGCGAGGTCGTCCGCGACGTCCCACTTGGACGCGAGCAGCTCGCCGCCGCTCTCCATGCTCTTCCCCCCATGTGTCCCTGGACCAGGCGCCCTGAACCGGGCGCCCCTGAACAGGCGTTCCTTATCCCTGTGCCCGTGTCGGCGTGCCCCCGTGTCGGCGTGACCCCGCATCCGCGTGGCCCCGTGACGGTGCCCGCGCGTCAGCGCTCGGCGAGCGCCCGCTCCCCCGCCGCCCGCATCGCCGCGAGCGGGCCCGGCGCGCGGCCGGTCATCTGCTCGACCTGGAGCACCGCCTGGTGGACCAGGAGGTCGAGCCCGCCGACGAGCTTGCCGCCACGGGCCGACCACGCCGCCGCGAGGCGGGTGGGCCAGGGATCGTAGAGGACGTCGAACAGGGTGCCGGGTGCGTCGGGGACGGCCTGGGCGAGCGCGTCCGTGGTCCCGGCCGGAGTGGTGGCGATGACCAGGGGCGCGGCGAACGCCTCCGCCGCCTCGTCCCAGGCGGCGGTGCGCACGTCGACGCCGAGCCGTTCGCCCCAGCCGCGCATCTCCTCGGCACGCGCCTCGCTCCGTACGTACGCGGTGACGGGTCCCGCGCAGACCCGGGCGAGAGCGGCCAGGGCCGAGGAGGCGGTGGCGCCGGCGCCGAGGATCGCGGCGGAGTCCACCTTCTCGACTCCCCGCTCGCGCAGCGCGGCGATCATGCCGGGGATGTCGGTGTTGTCGCCGGTCCGCCGGCCGTCCTCGGTGAACACCACCGTGTTGACCGCCTCGACCGAGGCGGCGGTGTCCGTGATCTCGTCGAGCAGCGGGATGACGGCCCGCTTGAGCGGCATGGTGAGGGACAGACCCGCCCACGAGGCGTCCAGTTCGCCCATGAAGCCGGGCAGCGCGGCCTCGTCCACCTCGAACCGGCCGTAGGACCAGTCGTCGAGGCCGAGCTCCCGGTACGCGGCCCGGTGCAGCACCGGGGAGAGCGAGTGGGCGATGGGCGAGCCGAGCACGGCCGCCCGGTGTCGTGTACTCACTGCCCCGACTTCTCCCGCTCCTTCTCGTACTCCGCGACGTTCTTGTTGTGCTCGGCGATCGTCACGGCGAAGACCGTCTTGTTCTCGTTGATCGACACGAAGTAGTACCACGGGCCGGGCGTGGGGTTCATCGCGGAGTGGAGGGCGTCGAGACCGGGGTTGCTGATCGGACCGGGGATCATGCCCTGGACCCGGTAGGTGTTGTACGGGTCGTCGATCTTGCGGAGGTCCTTGACCTGGCCGACGTCGAGCGTGCTCTCGCCCCGCAGGTAGTTGACCGTGGAGTCGAACTCCAGGCGGCCCACGGTCTCCATGTTGCCGGGCTTGAGCCGGTTGTAGACGACCCGCGCGACCTTGTCGAAGTCGTGCTTGTACTTGCCCTCGACCTGCACGAGGCTCGCGACGGTGACGAGCTCCCACGGTCCCTTGAGGCCGAGTTCCCTCGCCTTCGCGTCGAGGTCGAGCTTGGCGTACTCGCCGTTCGACCGGGAGACCATCTTGCGCAGGACGTCCTCGGGCTTGGTGCCCTTGGCGACCGGATAGGTCGCGGGGAAGAGGAAGCCCTCCAGCGGGTCCTTGACCTCGGGGTGGTTCCTGGCCCAGTCGGGCAGGCCGAGGCTGTTCGCCTGCTTGACGGCGGTGTCCTTGGTGGTGCCCGGCTTGAGGCCCAGGCGCTTGTCGAGCTCGTCGTAGACCCAGGCGTTCCGCTTGCCGGGCGGCAGGACGAAGTTGGCCTTGCTCGCCGGGCTGAGCATCAGCGCGACGGCGCTCTCCGCCGACATCTCCTTCTTCAGCGTGTAGACGCCGGCCTGGATGGTCAGGCCCTTGGGGTTCTTCTGCTGGGCCGAGACGAAGGCGTCGACGCTCTTGACGACACCGGCCTTCTTCAGGATGTTGCCGATGACGTAACCGCCGGCGTCCTGCGGGATCTCGACCTGGACCTCGCCGCTGCCCTCGCCCACGTAGTCGGGCGCCGCGCCGAACTGGCCCTGCCAGAACTTGTAGCCGAAGTAGCCGATGCCGCCGACGCCGCCGACGAGGACCGCGGCCACGACCAGGCAGGCCATGCCGTTCTTGGCCTTGCGGCCCTTGTTGCCGCGGCGCTCGCGGCCGGAGCGGTTGCCACGGCGGCCGCCCGGCTCCTCTTCCTCGTCGTCGTACTCGTCGTAGTCGTCGTCGCGCCCGCCGCCCTCACGACGACTCCGGGAGGCGTCGTCCGAGCCGGTGAAGAAGGGATGGTCCTCCTCCTGCGGCTCCGCCTCCCAGTCGGTCACCGGCTGCGGCGGCACCTGCCGACGACCCGGGGGCTGCGGCGGCGGGTACGCCTCGGGCGTGCCGTAGAGGTCGGGCTGCTGGCCGCCGTACGGATCGGCGGGCGGAGCGTTGTACGACATGGCCGCCTGGCCCGTCTCCCAGTTCCCGTCGTACCGCTGGTCGTACTGCTGCTCGTACTGCTGTGCGGGGTACCCGGGCGTGTCGTAACCGCCCGGGCTCGCGTACTGCTGTCCGCCGTACTGCTGGGCGTCATAGCCCTGCGGCTGCTGGGGGTGCTGCGGATGCTGCTGCTGGTACATGCCGTCGGCATACGCCTGCTGCTGCCCGTAAGCGTCCTGGTGGCCGTACTGCTGCGCCTGCTGCGGGTACTGCTGCTGGCCTTCCCACCCCTGGTCCCCGTACAGCGGGTCCGTGGGGTGCCACGGTTCGGAGCCGTGGCTCCGGCCATACTCAGTCATCGATCCCCAAACAGCCGCGAGGCTTCCGGACGTTCCGCCTCTACGTTGTGCGGCAGCTGTTCGAACACCGCCGCATCGCGCGGAACGTTACCGTATCGCGATCAGATGACCACTTCGACGCCCTCGCCGGGCGGATTACCTGATACCCGTTCGGACTCAAGAGCGTTCTGAAGGATGATCACCGCGGCGGCCTGGTCGATGACCGAGCGGCCCTTCTTCGACTTCACTCCCGAGGCCCGCAGGCCCTGGGTCGCGGTGACCGTGGTCATCCGCTCGTCGACCAGCCTGACCGGGACCGGGGCGATGCCCTTGGCCATCTCGCGGGCGAAGGCGCGGACCTTGGTCGCGGCCGGGCCCTCCCGCCCGCTGAGCGAGCGGGGCAGGCCCACGACGACCTCGATCGGCTCGTACTCCTCGACGATCTGGCGCAGCCGCCGGTGGGCGGCCGGGACGTCACGTCCCGGTACGGTCTCCACCGGCGTGGCCAGGACCCCGTCGGGGTCGCACGAGGCGACCCCGATGCGGGCGTCCCCGACGTCGACGGCGAGTCGTCGTCCTCGTCGCATCAGACCGTTTCCACCACCTGGCGCTCGACGGCCTCGATGGCCTCGCCGACCGCCTGCGGGTTCTGGCCGCCGCCCTGGGCGACGTCCGGCTTGCCGCCACCGCCGCCGCCGAGGGTCTTGGCGGCCGTGCGGACCAGCTCGCCGGCCTTGAGGCCGCGCTCGCGGGCGGCCTCGTTGGTGGCGATGACCGTCAGCGGCTTGCCGTTGGCCGTGGTGAACAGGGCGACGACGGCCGGGCGGTCGGACGGGATGCGGCCGCGGACGTCGAGGACCAGCTTGCGCAGGTCGTCGGCGCCGGTGCCGTCCGGCACCTGGCCGGTGACCAGGGCGACGCCGCGGATGTCGCGGGCGGAGTCGACCAGGCCGGCGGCGGCCTGCAGGACCTTCTCCGCGCGGAACTTCTCGATCTCCTTCTCGGCGTCCTTCAGCTTGCCGAGCATCGTGGAGATCTTCTCCGGCAGCTCCTCCGGGCGGCCCTTGACCAGCTCCTGGAGCTGGGCGACGACCGTGTGCTCGCGGGCGAGGAAGTTGTAGGCGTCGACGCCGACGAGGGCCTCGATGCGGCGCACGCCGGAGCCGATGGAGGACTCGCCGAGCAGCTTCACCAGACCCAGCTGGGCGGTGTTGTGCACGTGCGTGCCGCCGCACAGCTCCTTGGAGAAGTCGCCGATGGTGACGACGCGGACCTGCTCGCCGTACTTCTCGCCGAACTCGGCGATGGCGCCCTGGCGCTTGGCCTCGTCGATCGGCATGACCTCGGCGTGCACGTCGAGCTCGCGCGAGAGCACCTCGTTGATCTTCTGCTCGACGTCCGTGAGGACGGCGCCGGGGACGGCGTTCGGCGAGCCGAAGTCGAAGCGGAAGCGGCCCGGGGAGTTCTCCGAACCGGCCTGGGCGGCGGTCGGGCCGAGGGCGTCGCGCAGCGCCTGGTGGGTGAGGTGGGTGGCGCTGTGGGCACGGGCGATGGCCCGGCGGCGGCGCACGTCGATGGCGGCGTAGGCGGTTGCGCCCACGGTCACCTCGCCGACCTGCACCGAACCCTTGTGCACGGAGACGCCGGGGACCGGCTGCTGCACGTCGCGGATCTCGATGACGGCGCCGGAGTGCAGCCTGATGCGGCCGTGGTCGGCGAGCTGGCCGCCGCCCTCGGCGTAGAACGGGGTGCGGTCGAGGACGACCTCGACGTCGTCGCCCTCGGAGGCGGCGGGCGACGGGACGCCGTTGACCAGCAGGCCGACGACGGTGGTCTCGCCCTCGGTGTTGGTGTAGCCGGTGAACTCGGTGGCGCCGGCGGTGTCGGCGATCTCGCGGTACGAGGTGACGTCGGCGTGGCCGGTCTTCTTGGCCTGGGCGTCGGCCTTGGCGCGCTCCCGCTGCTCCTTCATCAGGCGGCGGAAGCCCTCCTCGTCCACGGTCAGGCCCTGCTCGGCGGCCATCTCGAGGGTGAGGTCGATCGGGAAGCCCCAGGTGTCGTGGAGCAGGAACGCCTTGTCGCCGGCGAGGACCGTGCCGCCGGCGGCCTTGGTCTCGGTCACGGCTGTGTCGAGGATGTTGGTGCCGCCCTTGAGGGCCTTCAGGAACGCGGCTTCCTCGGCGAGGGCGACCGTCTCGATGCGCTTGCGCTCGGTCTCCAGCTCCGGGTACTGCTCGCCCATCGTCGTGATGACGGTGTCGACGAGCTCGCCGACGACCGGGCCGGTGGCGCCGAGCAGGCGCATGTTGCGGACGGCGCGGCGCATGATGCGGCGGAGCACGTAGCCGCGGCCCTCGTTGCCGGGGGTGACGCCGTCGCCGATGAGCATGACGGAGGTGCGCATGTGGTCGGCGACCACGCGCAGCGAGACGTCGCTGTCGTGGGCCTTGCCGTAGGCGACGCCGGTGAGCTCGGTGGCCTTGTCGATGACGACCTTGAGGGTGTCGGTCTCGTACATGTTCTGCACGCCCTGGAGGATCATCGCCAGGCGCTCCATGCCGAGGCCCGTGTCGATGTTCTTGGACGGCAGGTCGCCGAGGATCTCGAAGTCCTCCTTGCCGATGCCCTGGCCTCGCTCGTACTGCATGAAGACGAGGTTCCAGATCTCGACGTAGCGCTCGTCGTTGACGGCGGGGCCGCCCTCGACGCCGAACTCGGGGCCGCGGTCGTAGTTGATCTCGGAGCAGGGGCCGCAGGGGCCGGGGACGCCCATGGACCAGAAGTTGTCCTTCTTGCCGAGGCGCTGGATGCGCTCGGCGGGGACGCCCACGACGTCGCGCCAGATCTGCTCGGCCTCGTCGTCGTCCTGGTAGACGGTGATCCAGAGCTTCTCCGGCTCGAGCCCGTAGCCGCCGTGCTCGACCGAGGAGGTCAGCAGCTCCCAGGCGAGCTTGATGGCGCCTTCCTTGAAGTAGTCGCCGAAGGAGAAGTTGCCGCACATCTGGAAGAACGTGCCGTGGCGGGTGGTCTTGCCGACCTCTTCGATGTCGGGCGTGCGGACGCACTTCTGCACGCTGGCGGCGCGCGGGAAGGGCGGCTTGACCTCACCCAGGAAGTAGGGCTTGAAGGGCACCATGCCGGCGGGGACGAGCAGCAGAGTCGGGTCGTCCGCGATGAGCGACGCCGAAGGGACGACGGTGTGCCCGCGCTCCTCGAAGAAGCTCAGCCAGCGGCGGCGGATTTCAGCCGACTCCATCAGTGGTCCTCATTCCGGTTGTACGTGATCGAATAGGTGGTGTCTGGGGTGGTGCGGCCGCCGAGCTCCGGCTTGCGGCGCGGGGCCGGGAGCTCGCGCTCCTGCTCCGCGGGCGGCGGCGCGTCCAGGCCGAGCGCCTCGCCGAGTTCGGCCTCGCGCTGGAGCATGTTGGCCCGCACGTCGAGGGCGAAGCCGACGGCGCGGTCCTTGATCCGGTGCCCCGCCTCGACGGCCTTGTCGGCCGCCTGCGCGGCGAGGCTTTCCGGGGTCAGCTGCTTGAGCTTGCGGTTGACCTTGGTGGTGGCCCACACGCCGGCGGCCGCGCCCGCGGTGAACCAGAACGTACGGCGGAACATCGTGCTCAGCCCTTCTGCTTCCGGCGTCGCGCGGACGGCACGGTACGACCGACGATCACAGTACGCCGGTCGGACGCGGGCGGCGCGTCCTCACGGCCGCGGCCGAGCGCCCTGCGGACCCCGTAGCCGAAGGCGGCGACCTTGACCAGCGGTCCGCCGAAGGTGGAGGCGACGGTGCCGGCGAGCGCCGAGGCGTTGGAGGTGACCTCCTGGACGTCCGAGGCGATGGAGTCCACCCGGTCGAGCTGGGTCTGCGCGGAGCGCACGGCCTGGGAGGCGTCGGCGAGCAGCGGGACGGCCTGGTCGGTCACGTCCGCGACGAGCTTGGTGGTCGCCTTGAGCGTCTGCGCCAGCCTCACCAGCACCACGGCGAGGAAGGAGACGAGGATCGCCCAGAACACGGCCACCAGGATCCCGGCAACCTCACCACCGGTCACTCTGCACCGCTCTCTGCTGTCGTCGGGCCCCGGACGGTCGTCGGACCCGTGCTGATACGTCCTCCGACCCTATCGCGCCCGGGGTCCCGGGCCGTACCGCATTACCGCTTGCGGGAGGGGAGTTGCGCGGCACCGATTGTACGGAGCGCGTGCGGATGAGTACGCTCCGTGTCCCATGCGACGGAGCAATCTCCCTGCGGAGCTGAACCGGTTCGTGGGCCGGGCCGCCGAGCAGGACCAACTGGTCCGGTTACTCGACGAGTTCCGCATGGTCACGGTCGTCGGAGTGGGCGGGGTGGGCAAGACCCGGCTGGCTCTGCGGGCCGCGGCGGCGCTGCAGAAACGCTACGTCGACGGGGTCAGGCTGGCGGAGCTGGCCGCGCTGCGCGATCCGGGTCTGGTGGCCCACGCGCTGGTCGAGGCGCTGGCTCTGACCGACCACACGGTGCGCTCCCCGCGTGAGGTGCTCCTGGAGCACCTCGCCGAGCGGCGGCTGCTGCTGCTCGTGGTGGACGGTTTCGAGCACCTGGTGGAGGAGTGCGCGGGGCTGCTGCGGGAGCTGCTGCTCGGCTGCCCGGGGCTCACGGTGCTCGCGGCCGGCCGGCGGTCGCTGCGGGTGGACGGCGAGGCGGTGTTCACGCTGGCGCCGATGGACGAGGCGGACGCGATGGAGCTGCTCGCCGGGCGGGCGGCGGAGGCGGGCGTGGTCGCGGGCGGGGACGCGGGCACGCTGCGGGAGCTGTGCCGGCGTCTGGACGGGATTCCGCTGGCGCTCGAACTGGCGGCGGCGCGGCTGCCGCTGCTGACTCCGGCGCAGTTGCTGCGGCGCCTGGAGGACCGGTTCCGGCTGCTCGACGGTGGCCGACGCGGTGCGCTGCCCCGGCACCGGACGCTGCGGACGGCGATCGGCTGGAGCCACGAGCTGTGCACGCCCGAGGAGCGGCTGCTGTGGGCGCGGCTCTCGGTCTTCGCCGGCCCGTTCGACCTGGAGGCGGTGGAGTACGTGTGCGCGGGCGCCGGTCTCTCCGCGGACCGGGTGCTCGACGTGCTCGGCGAGCTCCTGGCGCAGTCGCTGGTGGCCCGCGAGGACACGGCGGCGGGTCCGCGCTTCCGGATGCTGGACACGGTCCGGGCGTACGGGGCCGAGTGGCTGGAGGCGCTGGGCGACACCGAGCGGATGCGCCGCCGGCACCGGGACTGGTACGTGGGGTTCGCCACCTGGTGCGAGCTGGAGTGGTTCAGCCCCCGGCAGGGTGAGGTGGCGGCGGCCACGGACGTGGCGCTGCCGAACCTGCGGGCGGCGCTCGAGCTGTGCCTGGAGTCGGCGGAGGACGCCTCGCTGGCGCGGCACCTGGCGGGGACGCTGTGGTTCTCCTGGGTGGGCTGCGGGCGGCTTTCCGAGGGGCGGCACTGGCTGGACCGGGCGGTCGCCGTGCCCGCGTACGAGCCGGTCGCGCCGCACGAGGAGGCGCGGCTGAAGGCGCTGTGGGTGCTCGGTTACGTCGCGATCCTGCAGGGTGATCCGACGGCGGCGGTGGCGGCGCTGCACGAGTGCGGGGAGCGGGCCCGGGCCACCGGGAACGCGACGGCCGAGGCGTACGCGACGCACCGGATGGGCTGTCTGGCGCTGCTCTCGGACGATCTGCCGCGGGCGGAGGAGCTGATCGGCCGGGCCCTCGACGCGTACCGGGAGATCGGCGAGCTGAACAGCAACGTGCTGATGGGCCAGGTGGAGCTGGCGATGGTGCGGGCCTTTCAGGGCGATCTGGAGGGCGCGGTCGCGCTGTGCGCGGAGGTGCGGGAGGTCTGCGAGGAGCGCGGCGAGCGCTGGACGCGGGCGTACGCGCTCTACGTCCTGGCCTACGCGGCGCTGACGGACGGCGATCCGGTGTCGGCGCGGGAGCTGCTGTCCGAGTGCGTCACGATCAACCACGCCTTCCACGACCTGGTGGGCCTGGTGCTCGCGATCGAGCTGCTGGCCCTCGTGACGGTGGTCGAGGGCGACGCGGAGGAGGCGGCGGTGCTGCAGGGCGCGGCGGTGCCGGTGTGGCGGTCGGTGGGGCTGCCGCTGTTCGGTTCGGCGCACTTCAACGGCTCGCGGGCGCTGTGCGCGCGGCAGGCGGGCGAGGCGCTGGGCGGTGCCGCGTACCAGGCCTGGTACGGCGAGGGCGAGCGGCTGTCCCTCGACGCGGCGGTGGAGCGGGCGCTCGCCGGGCGTGGGGATCCGGCCGGGCGGGGCCGGGCCGGGGCGCGGGCTCCGCGTCCGTTCCGGGCCGGGCCTGCGCCGGTGCCGGAAACGCGGAAGCCCGCCGGCTCCCCCACCGGAAAGGGCGGGGAAGCGGCGGGCTGAACACCGCGGGGGTGGTACTACGGCCTGCCGGAGATCAGCGGGCGTAGTACTCGACGACCAGCTGCTCGTCGCAGATGACCGGGATCTCCTTGCGGTTCGGGTCGCGGTCGAGGCGGAAGGCCAGGGCCTTCAGGTTGACCTGCAGGTAGCGCGGGGTCTCACCCTCGGCGGCGAAGCCACCCTCGCGGGCGACCTGGAAGAGGGTCTTGGCGCGGGACTTCTCGCGGACCATCACGACGTCGTCGGGACGGACGCGGAAGGACGGCTTGTCGACCTTCTGGCCGTTGACCTGGATGTGGCCGTGGACGACCATCTGGCGGGCCTGGTAGATGGTGCGGGCGATGCCCGAACGCAGGACCAGGGCGTCGAGGCGACGCTCGAGCTCGACGACCAGCGCCTCGCCCGTCTTGCCCTCGGCCTTCTTGGCGCGGTCGTAGGCGCGGGCCATCTGGCGCTCGCTGATGTCGTACTGGGCGCGCAGACGCTGCTTCTCGAGCAGACGGACCTTGTAGTCCGAGTTCTGCTTGCGGCCACGGCCGTGCTCGCCCGGCGGGTAGGGGCGGGCCTCGAAGTACTTGACGGCCTTCGGCGTCAGCGCGATGCCGAGAGCACGAGACTTCTTGACCTTGGGACGGGACTGGTTCGGCATGAACCAACCTCTCTAGTGTTTCGAATACGGCTTCACCAGGGTTAGGGAGGTCGCAATCCGCAGCCGGGAAACCCGCCGGGTCCACAGGGGACCTGCCGGGCAGCCGCTCCCAGGTCTGGGCACGTACGTGCAGCACGCGAACGACCCACCGACCGCGCCGGGGTTTCCCGGTGGTGGTGGGTTGCCCGCGACACCTTCGAAGGTGCGCGACGCTCCTGGAGACCAGGCCCGGAGGCCGGGGCTCCGGCTGACTGTCCCGCTCTGGTGATGTCGGCCGAAGCCGGACACGGGACGCAGCACTTCCCACGAGTGTACCGGGTCCGCCGGGACCCTCGTGCACCGAGGCCCTCGGCCCCGGGCCCAGCCCCCTCGTCGGCTCCGTCAGCCGCCCTCGCCCTTCAGGCGCTCGCGCACCTTCTCCACCACGTCCGCGTACCGCGCCTCCGCGCCGTAGCGGGTGGGTTCGTAGTAGCGCTTGCCGTGGACGGGGTCCGGCGCGTACTGCTGGGCCGCGATGGCGCCCGGCACGTCGTGCGGATACACGTAGCCCTGGGCGTGGCCGAGCTTGGCGGCGCCCTTGTAGTGGCCGTCGCGCAGATGGGGCGGGACCGGGCCCGCGAGGCCGGCCCGTACGTCGGCCTGGGCGGCGAAGATCGCGTTCGTCACCGCGTTCGACTTCGGGGCGAGGGCCAGGGCGATCGTGGCGTGGCTCAGGGTCAGCGCGGCCTCGGGGAAGCCGATCATCGCCACGGCCTGGGCGGCGGCCACGGCGAGCGGCAGCGCGTTCGGATCGGCGAGGCCGATGTCCTCGCTGGCCGAGATCATCAGCCGCCGGGCGATGAACCGCGGGTCCTCGCCCGCCTCGATCATCCGGGCCAGGTAGTGCAGCGCCGCGTCCACGTCCGAGCCGCGGATGGACTTGATGAGGGCGCTCGCCACGTCGTAGTGCTGGTCGCCGTCCCGGTCGTACTTCACCGCCGCCCGGTCCACGGTCTCCTCGACCGTCTGCAGGGTGATCTCGGACTCCTGCTTGGCGATGGCGGCACCGGCCGCCGCCTCCAGGGCCGTCAGGGCGCGCCGGGCGTCGCCTCCGGCGATCCGCAGCAGATGGGCCTCGGCGTCCTCGGGCAGGGTCACCGCCCCGCCGAGCCCCCGCTCCTCCGTGAGCGCCCGGCGCATCAGGCCGCGCAGGTCGTCGTCGGTGAGCGGCTCCAGGGTGAGCAGCAGCGAGCGGGAGAGCAGCGGGGAGATCACCGAGAAGTACGGGTTCTCGGTGGTGGCGGCGATCAGCGTCACCCAGCGGTTCTCCACGGCGGGGAGCAGCGAGTCCTGCTGGGCCTTGGAGAAGCGGTGGATCTCGTCGAGGAAGAGGACGGTCTCCTTGCCGAAGCCGCCGACGGCCCGCCGGGCCCCGTCGATGACGGCACGGACCTCCTTGACGCCCGCGGTGATGGCCGACAGCTCCACGAAGCGCTTGTTGGTGGCCTTCGACACCACGTACGCGAGGGTGGTCTTCCCGGTGCCGGGCGGGCCCCAGAGGATCACCGAGGACGCGCCCGCCGGGCCTCCGCTGCCGTCGCCGACCAGCCGCCGCAGCGGCGAGCCCGGCTTCAGCAGATGGCGCTGGCCCACGACCTCGTCGAGGGTGCGCGGACGCATCCGCACGGCGAGCGGGCTGCTGGCCGGGTCCTTCTCCTGGCGCTCTTCGGCGGCTGCGGTAAAGAGGTCGGGCTCCACGGTTATGAAGCCTAAGTCAGAGGACTGACAGTCCGGCCGGCCCGGTCGGCACGGGCCGGACGTCAGCTGGTCCAGAAGTCCCACCAGCGGGTCAGGATCAGCATGCCGATGATGCCGACGTGCAGCACCGGCAGGACCCAGGTGAACTCGTCGAAGAAGGTGCGCAGGCCCGAGGGGGCGGGGATGACGCCGCGGCGCACGTTGTGCGAGGTCGTGTACCAGAACATGACGATGGTGGCGACCCAGGCGAGGCAGCACCACAGGCAGAGCGCGTTGATCTCGTACAGCGACTGGTACATCAGCCACGTGCAGAAGCCGACGCCGAACAGCATGCCGGCGTTGAGGCCGAGCCAGTACCAGCGGCGGTAGCGGGCGCCGGCCAGCAGGCCCACGCCGATCGCGATCACCATGGCGTACGTGACGAGGCCGAGCATCGGGTTGGGGAAGCCGAAGACCGAGGCCTGCTCGCTCTTCATGATGTTCCCGCAGGACACGATCGGGTTCAGGCTGCAGCCGGGGGTGAAGTTCGGGTCCTCGAGCAGCTTGAACTTGTCGATGGTGATGACCCACGCGGCCAGCAGCCCGGCGGCGCCGGTGATCACCAGGAGCCAGGCGAAGCCGCGGCTCGCGCCGATGGCGCGGGGGTCCTCCCGCCCGGCGGTCTCGTTCGCGGCCGCTGCTTTCGTCATGTCGCTGTACTCGCTCTTCGTCGATTCGTCGCTTCCGCTGACCGGGGCACGAACATTCTGCCGCACACGGTGACACGGACGACGTGAGCCGGAGGTAAACGGCAGGGGCCCGGCCCACGCGACGCGCGCGGACCGGGCCCCTGCCCGTACGGGTACTCGTACCCGTCGTGCTCCTACCGGCTTCGCTCAGGCGAGACGCGCCTTCACCGTGTCGACCAGCTCGTCCAGGGCGACCGCCGTCTGCTCGCCGGACTCCATGTCCTTGAGCTGGACGACGCCCTCGGCGAGGTCCCGCTCACCGGCGACGACCGCGAAGCGGGCGCCGGAGCGGTTGGCGTCCTTCATCGAGCCCTTGAGGCCCTTGCCGCCGAAGGAGAAGTCGGCGGCGACGCCCGCCCTGCGCAGCTCGGTGACCTTGCCGAACAGCAGCCGGCGCGCCTCCTCGCCGAGCGCCACCGCGAAGACGCTGGTGGTGGCGGGCAGGTCGAGCTCGACGCCCTCCGCCTCCAGGGCCAGGACCGTGCGGTCCACGCCGAGCGCCCAGCCGACGGACGGCAGCGCGGGGCCGCCGATCATCTCGGACAGACCGTCGTAGCGGCCGCCGCCGCCCACCGCGGACTGCGAGCCCAGGCCGTCGTGGACGAACTCGAAGGTGGTGCGGGTGTAGTAGTCCAGGCCGCGCACCAGCTTCGGGTCGTCCTCGAAGACCACGCCCGCCGCGGTGATCAGCGCGCGCACCTCCTCGTGGTACGCCTTGCACGCGTCGCACAGGTAGTCGCGCAGCAGCGGGGCGTCGGCCAGCTGCTTCTGCACGGACTCGCGCTTGTCGTCGAGGACGCGCAGCGGGTTGATGTCGGCGCGGCGCAGCGTCTCCTCGTCGAGGTCGAGGCCGCGCAGGAAGGTCTGCAGGGCCTCGCGGTAGACGGGGCGGCACTCCTTGTCGCCGAGCGAGTTCAGCAGGATGCGGAAGTTCCGCAGGCCCAGCGAGCGGTAGGCCTCGTCGGCCAGGATGATCAGCTCGGCGTCCAGGGCCGGGTCCTCGGCGCCGATGGCCTCGGCGCCGACCTGCGAGAAGTGCCTGTACCGGCCCTTCTGCGGGCGCTCGTAACGGTAGTAGGAACCCGAGTACCAGAGCTTGACCGGCAGGTTGCCCTGCTTGTGCAGGCTGGCTTCCAGGGCCGCGCGCAGCACGGAGGCGGTGCCCTCGGGACGGAGGGCGAGCTTGCTGCCGCCCTTGGTCTCGAAGGCGTACATCTCCTTGGTCACGATGTCGGTGGACTCGCCGACACCGCGGGCGAACAGGTTGACGTCCTCGAAGCCGGGGGTCTCGACGTAGCCGTAGCCGGCCTTGCGCACCGGCGCGGCGATCGCGTCCCGTACCGCGAGGTACGTCGCCGAGAACGGCGGAATCAGGTCGTACGTGCCCTTGGGGGCTTTGAAGGTGCTCACGTGGATCTCGTCACATTCCTCGTCGGGGAGCGTCCGCGCTCCCGAGGCCGGCTGCCACCTGCCGCAGATACGGGTTGGTGGCGCGCTCCTGGCCGATGGTCGTCTGGGGACCGTGCCCCGACAGCACCACGGTCGAGTTGTCGAGCGGCAGGCACACGCGGGCCAGCGACTGCAGCATCTCGTCCATGTCACCGCCGGGCAGGTCGGTGCGTCCGATGGAGCCGGCGAACAGCAGGTCGCCGGAGAAGAACACGGAGGGGACCTCCGGGGTCTCCGGCGTCCGGAAGGTCACCGACCCCTTGGTATGACCGGGCGCGTGCGCGACGGTGATGTCGAGGCCCGCGAGCTTCAGCTCGGCGCCGTCGGTGAGCTCGTGCACGTCGTCCGGCTCGCCCACGGTCAGCTCGCCCATGAGGGGCATCCCGATGGAGCGGCCGAGGGCCTTCTCCGGGTCGCTCATCATGTACCGGTCGGCGGGGTGGATCCACGCGGGTACGTCATGGGCGCCGCAGACCGGGACGACGGAGGCGACGTGGTCGATGTGGCCATGGGTGAGGACCACGGCGACGGGCTTGAGCCGATGCTTCTTCAGCGTCTCCTCGACTCCCTGGGCGGCCTGGTGGCCCGGGTCGATGATGACGCACTCCTCGCCTGCGGCGGGGGCGACCACGTAGCAGTTGGTGCCCCAGGCCCCGGCGGGGAACCCGGCAATCAGCACGATCGTCCTTATTTGTCGTCCGGCAGTTGGCTGCGGCGGTGCGGAATGCAGCAGATCAGAGCCTACCGGCGCTGCGTATTCCACAGCCAACCCGTATACGGTACGGGCACACCCGGCCAGGACTGAACAGACGATCGACAAGGAGCGGACCCGGTGGTCAGCAGCGATCAGCGGCGGCGGCAGCTCGCCAGGGAGAAGTACGCGCGGCAGCAGCAGCGGCGTGCGGAGGCACAGCGCAAGGCGCGCCGAAACACCGTCATCGCGTCGTCGGTGGCGGTGGTGCTCGCCGCCGGCCTCGCCGTCTGGGCCTCCGTGGCACTGACCGGCGACGACTCCAAGAGCTCGGACAACGTGGCCTCGCAGCCGTCGGAGACGCCCAGCGCGGCGCCGACCGAGGAGAAGAAGCCCGAACCGGCGATGGCGATCGACCAGAAGGCCACGTACACGATGGCCCTCAAGACCAACGTCGGCGACATCACCGTCACGATGGACGCGGCGAAGGCCCCGCACACCGTGAACTCCTTCAAGCACCTCGCCGACAAGAAGTTCTTCGACGGGACCTCGTGCCACCGCCTGACCACTTCGGGGATCTTCGTGCTCCAGTGCGGCGACCCGAAGGGCGACGGCACCGGCGGCCCCGGCTACTCGATCCCGGACGAGAACCTGAACGGCCTCGGCAAGCCCGCCAAGGACGGCATGGTGACGTACCCGAAGGGCACCGTGGCGATGGCCAACGCCGGTGCGAACACCGGCGGCAGCCAGTTCTTCCTCGTGTACAAGGACACCAAGCTCCCGCCGAACTACACCCCCTTCGGCACCTTCGACGCGGACGGTCTCAAGGCCGTCGAGGAGGTCGCGAAGGCCGGTGTCGCGGGCGGTGCGGGCGACGGTGCGCCGCAGAAGAAGGTCACGATCGAGAAGGCCGCCGTCACCAAGAAGTGAGCGGGCGGACCGGGCGACGACGGCCCGGCGACCACACCTGCGCGTGACCGTTGAATTTCGGTCGTGCTGAGTGCGGACAGCCGGGCCGCCGTTCGCCTAGATTGGCGTTGTGCAGCGCAGGCCGTCGGCCGTGCTGTGGAGGGCGGGCGAGACCCGCCGGGAAACCGTGGACGATGCCAGGGGGCGGAGCCCCCGCGACGGCATCATGTTGAGGAGGCGCTGTGAGCAGCGACCCGTGGGGCCGCGTCGACGAGACGGGCACCGTGTACGTGCGTACGGCCGAGGGCGAGAAGGTCGTCGGATCGTGGCAGGCCGGCAGCCCCGAGGAGGCGCTGGCCTACTTCGAGCGCAAGTACGAGGGCCTGGTGGTCGAGATCGGCCTCCTCGAGAAGCGGGTGCGGACCACCGACCTGTCGGCCAAGGACGCCACGACGGCCATCGAGCACCTCCGGCAGCAGGTCGACGAGCACCACGCCGTCGGCGACCTGGCCGCGCTGGCCGCCCGTCTCGACAAGCTGACCGAGACGGTGGAGGCCCGCCGCGAGGAGCGCAAGGCCCAGAAGGCGAAGCAGGCCGACGAGGCGCGCTCCGCCAAGGAGGCCCTGGTCACCGAGGCCGAGGAGCTGGCGCAGAGCGAGCAGTGGCGGGCCGCGGGCGAGCGGCTGCGGGCCCTGGTGGACACCTGGAAGGGCCTGCCGCGACTCGACCGGAAGTCCGACGACGAGCTGTGGCACCGCTTCTCGCACGCCCGCTCGGCGTTCTCCAAGCGTCGCAAGGCCCACTTCGCGGCGCTCGACGCGCAGCGCGAGGATGCCCGCAAGACCAAGGAGAAGCTGGTCGCCGAGGCCGAGGCGCTGTCGAACTCGACGGACTGGGGTGCGACGGCCGCCCGCTACCGCGAGCTGATGGCGGACTGGAAGGCGGCGGGCCGGGCCCAGCGCGAGCACGAGGACGACCTGTGGAACCGCTTCCGCGGCGCCCAGGACGTGTTCTTCGCGGCGCGCGGAGAGGTCTTCGCCGAGCGCGACGCCGAGCAGGTCGAGAACCTCAAGCTGAAGGAGGAGCTCGCGGCCGAGGCGGAGAAGCTGGTGCCGGTGACGGACCTGAAGGCCGCCCGTGCCGCCTTCCGCTCCGTCAACGAGCGCTGGGAGGCCATCGGTCACGTGCCGCGCGACGCCCGCCCGAAGGTCGAGGGCCGGATGCACGCGGTGGAGCGGGCGATCCAGGAGGCCGAGGAGGCCGAGTGGCGCCGCACCAACCCGGAGGCGCGGGCCCGCGCCGCGGGTCTCACGGGCCAGCTCCAGGACGCGGTCGACAAGCTCCAGAAGCAGATCGACGCGGCCCGCGCGGCGGGCAACGACGCCAAGGCCGACAAGCTCGCCAAGGAGCTCGAGGGCCGTCAGGCGCTGCTCGACCAGGCCCTGAAGGGCCTGCAGGAGTTCGGCGGCTGACGCCGTAGCACGGTACGAGAGAGGGGCCCCCGCACGCCGCCTGGGGCCCACACACGAAACGCCCCCGACCCGGGTACGTG
>NZ_JBHXTJ010000029.1:0-98568 GCF_042677525.1 Streptomyces sp. NPDC127114 | reverse complement strand
GAGGAGCCCGCGCACCCACCCCCCCGCGGGCCGCGCCGCGGTGGCGCGCGCCCGCGCGGCCGTCCGCCGTTGCGTCGAGGGGGGTGTCCCGGGTCAGGCGGCCGGCGGCGGGGGCGGACCGGCGGGGCCGGAGGGGCCTCCGGGGCCTGCGGGGCCGGCCGGGCCCTCGTCCTTGTGGGCGAGGCGGTCGATGGCGTGCTTCGCCTTCCCGGTGCCGGACTCGATCTTGTCGCTGTACTTGCCCTTGGTCTTCTCGTCGACCTTCCTGGCGGCCTTCTCCAGGCCGTGCTCGACCTTTCCCCCGTGCTCCTGGGCGAGGTGGGAGACCTTGTCCCTGGCCGGGGCGAGCTTGGCCTTCAGTGAATCCAGGAGACCCATGGGGTCACCGTCCCTCCGCGTTCCTCGTGCCTTCTCAGGGCCTACTTGCGGGCGCCCTCGCCGGCTTCGTTGTCCGCGGCCTCCTCGGCGGACTGCTGCTTCGGGATCTCGACGGACTCGACGGACTCGACGGACCCGGAAGGCTCGGCGGAGTTCGCGGCAGTCGCATCCGTCACCGGGTCCGCGGCCTCCTCGGCGGCCTCGGACGCCTCCGGCGTCCCTGAGCCGGCAGGCTTCTCGGTCACGTCCTCCGCCACGTCCTCCGCCGCGTCCTCCGCTACGGTCGTCGCCTCGGAGACCTCTTCGACCTCTTCCTTGCTCTTACGACGAAACAGCGCGAAAACGCCCATATCTGCTCCCTAGCGTACTCAGGGTCCTCATTCCGCAACAGGCAACGAAGCCGGATGAGAGCCGTCACGTAGCTCATTCGGGGACGCGGCGGGAGGTTTGCGAGACTGGGGCGGTGAGAAGTGCAGCTCCCGCCCCGCGGGTCATCGCCGTCGTCGGTCCCACAGCGGCCGGAAAGTCCGATCTGGGTGTGTTCCTCGCCCAGCAGCTCGGCGGCGAGGTCGTCAACGCCGATTCGATGCAGCTCTACCGAGGGATGGACATCGGCACCGCCAAACTGACGATGGAGGAGCGCGGCGGTGTCCCGCACCACCTCCTCGACATCTGGGACGTGACCGAGGCCGCGAGCGTCGCCGAGTACCAGCGCCTCGCCCGCGCCGAGATCGACTGGCTCCTCGCCGAGGGCCGCACCCCGATCCTGGTCGGCGGTTCCGGGCTGTACGTACGGGGCGCCCTGGACGTCATGGAGTTCCCCGGCACCGATCCCGAGCTCCGGGCCCGCCTGGAGGCCGAGCTGGAGGAGCGCGGCTCCGGCGTGCTGCACGCCCGGCTCGCCGCCGCCGACCCGGAGGCCGCGCGGGCGATCCTGCCCAGCAACGGCCGGCGCATCGTCCGCGCCCTGGAGGTCATCGAGATCACCGGCAAGCCGTTCACGGCCAACCTCCCGGGGCACGACTCCGTCTACGACACCGTGCAGATCGGCGTCGACGTCGCCCGCCCCGAGCTCGACGAGCGCATCGCCACCCGTGTGGACCGCATGTGGGAGGCCGGTCTCGTCGACGAGGTCCGCGCCCTGGAGGCGCGCGGCCTGCGCGAGGGGCGCACGGCCGCCCGCGCGCTCGGCTACCAGCAGGTGCTCGCGGCGCTCGCGGGGGAGTGCACCGAGGACGAGGCCCGCGCCGAGACGATCCGCGCCACCAAGCGCTTCGCGCGCCGCCAGGACTCCTGGTTCCGGCGCGATCCCCGGGTGCACTGGCTCAGCGGCGCCGCCGAGGACCGCGGGGAACTCCCGGGGCGGGCGCTGGCGTTGGTCGAACGAGCGGTTACAGCCTGATCACGTGATGGCATCGGGACGTCATGCCCGTCATTCCGGGGGTGTGCGGCGTGCCATCATCGAGCATCGATCGACCAAGTGGAGTCCGAGTTGGGAGGGCGCGTGGCGATGGAGGCCGGCCCTCGCGACACCGAGCAGCAGGCCGCCGTCCGGGGTGAAGTCCCCGGTGAGGCGCCCGGACTGACGCCGGACGGCCCGGACGAGGCCGAGGGCAGCGCCGTCGAGGTGGACGCGGCGGAAGTCGAGGTGGAACTGCGCCCGCAGCGCCGCCTGAGGATCTGGCAGCTCGCCCCGATCGTCGCGCTCGCCGCCGTCGGCTCCCTGATGTTCGCCTTCCCGCTCGCCTTCGGCTCGGGCGACGGCGGCGCCGTCGTCGCCATGCTGGGCCTGCTGATCAGCTGCTGCGCGGCCGGCTGGGGCATGATGGCCGCCCGCCGGGTCGGCTACACCTGGCCGGGCCTGCCGGTCCGCGGCTCCGGAGAACGCCCGAACTGGCGCGCCCTCGCGCTGTACGTGACCTTCAGCGCCGTCCTGGTAGCCCTGGCAGTCTGGCGCGTCGCCCGCCTCCGCTGAGCCCATCCGCGGGCCCCGCCCACCGAGCGCCGGGCCCCGCATCGACCGCGGGGCCGCTCACCGAGGGCCGTAGGGCCCTGATCCCGGGGCCGCTCACCGAGGGCCGTGGACCCCGCCCTGACGCGGGGCGCAGACCTGGCTGCAGGCGTCCATCCCCGGGCCCCGCCCTGATCCCGGGGCGGCTCACCGAGCGCCGGGCGCCCTGATCCCGGGCCGCGCACCGAGGGCCGTGGATCCCGCCTTGACGCGGGGCGCAGACCTGGCTGCAGGCGTTCACCTCCAGGTCCCGCCCTGATCCCGGGGCGGCTCACCGAGGGCCGTGGATCCCGCCTTGACGCGGGGCGCAGACCTGGCTGGAGGCGTCCACCCCCGGGCCCCGCCCTGATCCTGGGGCCGCTCACCGAGGGCCGTGGACCCCGCCTGAACCGGGGGCGCAGACCTGGGCGCAGGTGTCCACCCCCGGGCCGCCCCGCAGCGACCGCAGGGGCCGCTTACCGAGCGCCGCAGGCCCCCGCCCTGATCCTGGGGCCGCTCACCGAGGGCCGTAGACCTCGCCCTGACCCGGGGGCGCAGACCTGGCCGTAGGCGTCCATCCCCGGGCCGCGCATCGGCCGCGGGTCGCGCACCGGGCCATGGGCCCGCCCGATCCCAGAGGCCGCAGATCTGGCCGCAGGCCCCATACCCGGGTCGCGCATCGATCGCGGGGCACGCCCCGGGCCGTAAGGCCCGCCGCGACTCGGAGGGGTCGCGGACCTCCCGCGGGCTCCGCACCGACCCCGGGGGCCGCAGACCCGAACGCCGCTGCTCTGGCCGCAGGCCAATACTCGGCTCAGTTCGACCGCAGGCCGCTCACCGAGCGCCGTGGGCCCGCACCGACCCGGGGGCGCAGCTCTGGCCGCAGGCCAGCCACGCCCGGGCCCTGCACCCACCACGGGACGCGCACCCTGCTGGGGGCCTGCACGGACCCCGGGGGCGGGAGAGCGGCTGCGTGCCCCGCACCGGCCCCGAGGCCGGAGACCTGGCCCACAGGCCGGTCGGCGCGCCCGTACCGGGCCGAGGGCCACGCACGGGCCGTGTCCTTACGCACCGGCTGCAGGAGCCGGGCAGCTGGAGGCTGCCTAGCCTGGAGCGACCCCTGCACCAGTCGTTTGCCCCTGCGCCCCGGCCGAGCACCCGCACCTGCTGTGGGCGGGGTACCGGACCGCGACATCGGTCCGACCGCGTAGCCGTACTGGCCGCATGCCTAGGTAGCCGGGCCGCGTCCCCGGTTACCGGCGCGCAGCGGGCCGCGCGCCCCGCAGCGGCCGCACCCCTGCACCCCGGCAGTGCGAGCTCCCGTGCCGACCGCGGGCCGCGCACCGGTTCCCACGCTCGAAGCCGGCCGTCGGTCGTCGCGCCCCCGTCCGCATGCCCGCACCTGGCCGGGCGCCCCGACCCGCCGCAGGGCCAGACCGGGCCGCGGGCCCGCATCCGCCTCAGACCCGCAGAGCTGGCCGCAGGCCCGCCGCACCGGCCGGGCCGCGTAACCCGGCCGCAGGTCCCGCGCGCCGGCCCCCGGCCCGTAGCCGGCGGCAGGCCCCCCGGTCGACAGAGCCCGCCCCGTGCGCGCGGGCCCGCCCGTACCGCTCTCTGGACTGCGGCGACCCTTGTCGGGACCGCCCCGTACAGTTGATCGCGTGAGCAACGCGCAGATGACCTCGCCCCTCGTCTTCCTCAAGGGACACGGCACCGAGAACGACTTCGTGATCCTCCCGGACCCGGAGAACGCCGTCGACCTGCCTCCGGCCGTCGTCGCACGGCTCTGCGACCGGCGCGCGGGTATCGGCGGCGACGGCGTGCTGCACGTCGTGCGCAGCGCCGCCCACCCCGAGGCGAAGCAGCTGGCCGACGAGGCCGAGTGGTTCATGGACTACCGCAACGCGGACGGCTCCGTCGCCGAGATGTGCGGCAACGGCGTCCGGGTCTTCGCGCGCTACCTCCAGCACGCCGGACACGTCACCGCCGGCGAGGTCGCCGTCGCGACCCGCGGCGGGATCAAGCGCGTCCACCTCGACAAGGACGGCTCCGTCACCGTCCGCATGGGCAAGGCCGTGCTCCCCGAGGCCGGCGTCACGGTGAGCGTCGACGGCCGCAGCTGGCCCGCCCGCAACGTCAACATGGGCAATCCGCACGCGGTCGCCTTCGTCGAGTCCCTCGACCACGCGGGCAACCTCTACGACGAGCCGCCGTACGAGCCGGCCGCCGTCTACCCCGACGGCGTCAACATCGAGTTCGTGGTCGACCGCGGTCCGCGCCACGTGGCCATGCGGGTCCACGAGCGCGGCGCCGCCGAGACCCGCTCCTGCGGCACCGGCGCCTGCGCCGTCGCCGTCGCCACCGCCCGCCGTGACGGCGCCGACCCGGCCGCGTCCGGCATGCCCGTGACGTACACCGTCGACGTCCTCGGCGGGACCCTCGTGATCACCGAGCACCCCGACGGCGAGATCGAGATGACCGGTCCCGCGGTGATCGTCGCCGAGGGCACCGTCGAGCCGTCCTGGCTCGACGCCTAGCGTTCGGAACCCCGTCCGACGCCTAGCGTTCGGAACCTGCCGTCCGACCCCTAGCGTTCGGAACCTGCCGTCCGACGCCTGGCGGCCGGAGCTTGCCGTCCGAAGCCCGCGTCCGGTGCTTGCTGTCTGACGCCTGCCGTCTGACGCACAGCCTCTGACGCATGCCGTCCGATGCACGGCGTCCGACGCACGCGCCTGCCGTCCGACGCCTGCCGTCCGACGCCTGCCGTCCGACGCACGGCGTCCGACACACGCCCCCGCACGCCCCCCGCCCGCCGTCTCGCTCCCCCCGTCCGCCGCGCGACGCGTGCCCCGGACGCCCCCGAATCGAAACCGTCAACGACCGATTCGTCCCTCGAATGGGTGATCCCGTTCACGCTCGGCGAGAGCGGGACTGCGCCACGTGGTGGGGTCGGTAGCATCAAGCACCGGCCCACCGGGCACGCCTGCCCGGCCCACCGCCGGTCGACGCCGCCGGAGGTTGCCCATGAGCGCAGAGGCCACCAACCCCGTGAGCGACGCCGAGGCCGCCGGCCCGGACGCTCCCGGCCGCAGACGCGGCCGTCCCAGGATCGATCTGCGCAGGCTCGGGCGGGCCGCCCTGCTCGGCGCGACCGCCGGGCCCGCCGCCCGCCACCGGCTGCCCGACGCCATCGGACACGTCGCCGAGGCCCACCGCGCCCACCACCCCGACGCCGACCTGGCCGTGCTGCGCCGCGCGTACGTGCTTGCCGAGTCCTCCCACCGCGGCCAGTTCCGCAAGAGCGGCGAGCCGTACATCACCCACCCGCTCGCCGTCACCCTGATCCTCGCCGAACTCGGGGCCGAGACCACCACGTTGACCGCCGCCCTGCTCCACGACACCGTCGAGGACACCGACGTGACGCTCGACCAGGTGCGCCGCGAGTTCGGCGACGAGGTCGCGTACCTCGTCGACGGCGTCACCAAGCTGGAGAAGGTCGACTACGGCGCCGCGGCCGAGCCCGAGACCTTCCGCAAGATGCTCGTCGCCACCGGCAACGACGTCCGGGTCATGTCGATCAAACTCGCCGACCGGCTGCACAACATGCGCACCCTCGGCGTGATGCGCCCCGAGAAACAGGCCCGCATCGCCAAGGTCACCCGCGACGTCCTCATCCCGCTCGCCGAGCGCCTCGGCGTCCAGGCGCTCAAGACCGAGCTGGAGGACCTGGTCTTCGCCATCCTCCATCCCGAGGAGTACGAGGCCACCCGCGCCCTCATCGCGGGCAACGCCGGCGCGGGCGACGCCCTCGGCGCCATCGCCGAGCAGGTGTCCGCCGTCCTGCGCGAGGCGGACATCGGAGCCGAAGTCCTCGTCCGGCCCCGGCACTTCGTCTCGGTGCACCGCGTCCGCCTCAAGCGGGGCGAACTGCGCGGCAGCGACTTCGGGCGGCTCCTCGTCCTGGTCGGCGAGGACGCCGACTGCTACGCCGTCCTCGGCGAACTCCACACCTGCTTCACGCCGGTGATGTCCGAGTTCAAGGACTTCATCGCCGCACCCAAGTTCAACCTCTACCAGTCGCTGCACACCGCCGTCGCCGCCCCCGACGGCGCCGTCGCCGAGGTCCTCATCCGCACCCACCGGATGCACAAGGTCGCCGAGGCCGGCGTGGTCGCCCTCGGCAACCCGTACGCGGCGAGCCCCGACGCCACCGACGGCGCCGAGGACGGCGAGCGCGTCGACCCGACCCGCCCCGGCTGGCTGTCCCGGCTCCTCGACTGGCAGGAGTCCACACCCGACCCCGACACCTTCTGGACCTCCCTGCGCGCCGACCTCGCCCAGGACCGCGAGATCACCGTCTTCCGCGCGGACGGCGGCCTCCCCGGCATGATCAGCCTGCCCGCCGGTGCCACCTGCGTTGACGCCGCCTACGCCGAGCACGGCGAGGCCGCCCACGGCTGTCTCGGCGCCCGCGTCAACGGCCGGCTCGCGCCGCTGAGCACCGTCCTCCACGACGGCGACACCGTGCAGCTGCTGCTCGCCCAGGACGCCGCCTCCGGGCCCTCGCCGCAGTGGCTCGACCACGCCCGTACGCCCGCCGCGCGGATCGCCATCACCGGCTGGCTCCAGACCCATCCCGAGGCCGCCAAGGTCCCCGCCGCGGCCCCCCGCCCGCCCGCGAGCGTCACCGCCGACCGGCGCTCCGGCACCCGGCTGCGCGCCGAGCTCCCCGACGCGGCGGCGGGCGCCACTCCTCCGGCCGTCCGCCCGGCGGGCTGTTGCACGCCCGTACCGCCCGACGAGATCACAGGCTTCGTCGTACGCGGCGGCTCCGTCACCGTCCACCGCACGGGCTGCGCCTCCGCCGACACCATGAGGAGGCACGGCCGGGCCCCGGTCACCGTCCACTGGGGCGACACCGCCGAATGCCGCGTCACCCTCGTCGCCGAGTCCTTCGGCCGGCCGAGGCTGCTCGCCGACCTCACCGAGGCCATCGCCGGTGAAGGGGCCGCCGTCGTCTCCGCCACCGTCGAACCGCCGAGCGAGCAGCGGGTCCGCCACACGTACACCCTCCAACTCCCGGACGCCGCCGGGCTGCCCGCCCTGATGAGGGCCATGCGGGACGTGCCCGGGGTGTACGACGTGAGCCGCGCCCGTCACCCCGCGTCACCCGGGCTCTGACCGACCGCCGCGCGGCGACCGGAGGAGCCGCCAGGTCCCGATCCCGGCCCCCGCGCGGGTCCGGCGCCGGCCTGGGCCTGACCCCTTCGAGTGGCGGGCGCGCGCGCCGCCCGGGGGAGCGGCCCGGGCCCTGGTAGCGGTAGCCCATGCCGCTCCCCTCCCGCGCCTCCCGATCCGCCACCGAGCCCCCCGCCGGGCCCGCCGCCGACAACGCCACCGAGGCCCGCAGGCCCGGCGAACCGGCCCTCCACGCCTCCCGTGATCCGGCTTCCGGAGCCTCCCGCCTCCCGGCTTCCCCCGATTCCCCGGCCTCCCGGGCAACCCGTAAACCGTCTCCACGCGCGCGTGGCCTGCGTTCCGCCGTCCTCGTGGCCCTCTCCGCCGGACTCGTCGCCGCCGCCCTGCCCGCTCCCGCTCCGCTCGGCATCGGCGACCCGCTCTTCCCCCACCTGGGCAATCCCGGCTACGACGTCCTGACGTACGACATCGGCCTCACCTACACGGGCCGCAACACCGAACCGCTCGCCGGCGTCACCCGCATCCAGGTCCTCGCCGCCGACGACCTGCCGCGGATCAACCTCGACTTCACCCACGGCACCGTCTCCGCCGTCACCGTCGAGGGCGAACCGGCCGAGTGGGCGAGCAGCGGCGAGGACCTGGTGATCACCCCCGCCCGCCCGGTCGGGCGCGGCGAGGCGGTCGAGATCACCGTCACCCACACCAGCGACCCGCGGGGCCTCGCCGGCCCCGGCGGCTGGGTCCGCACCGGCGACGGCCTCGCCATGGCCAACCAGGCCGACGCCGCCCACCGGGTCTTCCCCTCCAACGACCACCCTTCCGACAAGGCGTTCTTCACCTTCCGGATCACCGCGCCCGACCGCTTCACCGCCGTCGCCAACGGCCTCTCCGAGAGCCGGCAGCGCCGCGAGGACGGCACCACCACCTGGACCTACCGCACGGCCCACCCCATGGCCACCGAGCTGGCCCAGGTGTCCATCGGCGAGTCGACCGTCGTCCGCCGCGAGGGCCCGCACGGCCTGCCCGTTCGCGACGTGGTCCGCACCGCCGACCGGGAGCTGCTCGAACCCTGGCTGCGGCGCACGCCCGGCCACCTGGAGTGGATGGAGAGCCGGGTCGGCCCGTACCCCTTCGAGAACTACGGCGTCCTGATCGCCGACGCCGACACCGGCTTCGAGCTGGAGACCCAGACCCTCTCGCTCTTCGAGCGCGGCCTTTTCACCGAGCCGGGCTACCCCACGTGGTACGTCGACTCGATCATGGTCCACGAGCTCGCCCACCAGTGGTTCGGCGACAGCGTCTCGCCGCGCACCTGGTCCGACCTGTGGCTCAACGAGGGGCACGCCACCTGGTACGAGGCGACGTACGCGGAGGGGCACGGCGGGCCCACCCTGGAGCGCCGCATGAAGGCCGCGTACGCCGCCTCCGACCAGTGGCGCAGGGACGGCGGCCCGCCGGCCGCCCCGAAGCCGCCGAAGCCCGGGGAGAAGATCAGCCTCTTCCGGCCCGTCGTCTACGACGGCAGCGCCCTGGCGCTCTACGCGCTGCGCCACGAGATCGGCACCGAGGCCTTCGACCGGCTGGAGCGCCGCTGGGTCGCCGAGCACCAGGACGGCACCGCCACGACCGACGACTTCACGGCCCTGGCCGCCGAGGTGTCCGGGCGTGACCTCACCCGCTTCTTCGCCGACTGGCTGTACGGGCCGACGACCCCGCCCATGCCCGGGCACCCGGACTGGCGCAGCCGGGCGCCGAAGGCCGGGAAACCGGGGTGACGGGCGCGGCCGGGCCGTGTCACCATCGTCAGGTCGGCGGCGCGGCCGGGCGGCGGGAATTCTTCCCGGGCGTCACGCGTTGTGACTGCCGTAACGGATTTCTCTTCGACGTAAGGATCAAATGACCTCCTCTTCATCCCCTTCCCAGGACAAGCAGAGCTTCGCGGAGACCAGCCGCACCGAGAGCCTTCGGGCCGATGCCCTGATGGAAGAGGACGTCGCCTGGAGCCACGAGATCGACGGAGAGCGGGACGGCGACCAGTTCGACCGCTCCGAGCGTGCGGCCCTGCGCCGTGTCGCGGGCCTCTCCACCGAGCTCGAGGACGTCACCGAGGTCGAGTACCGCCAGCTGCGCCTGGAGCGCGTCGTGCTGGTCGGTGTGTGGACCTCGGGGACGGTGCAGGACGCGGAGAACTCCCTCGCGGAGCTCGCGGCCCTCGCCGAGACGGCGGGTGCCCTCGTGCTCGACGGCGTGATCCAGCGCCGCGACAAGCCGGACCCGGCGACCTTCATCGGCTCGGGCAAGGCGCAGGAGCTGCGGGACATCGTCCTGGAGACCGGCGCCGACACCGTCGTCTGCGACGGTGAGCTCAGCCCCGGCCAGCTGATCGCCCTCGAGGACGTCGTCAAGGTGAAGGTGGTCGACCGGACCGCCCTCATCCTCGACATCTTCGCCCAGCACGCCAAGTCCCGAGAGGGCAAGGCGCAGGTCGCCCTGGCGCAGATGCAGTACATGCTGCCGCGCCTGCGCGGCTGGGGTCAGTCGCTGTCCCGTCAGATGGGTGGCGGCGGCGGTGGCGGCATGGCCACCCGTGGTCCCGGTGAGACCAAGATCGAGACCGACCGGCGTCGCATTCGCGAGAAGATGGCGAAGATGCGCCGGGAGATCGCCGAGATGAAGACCGGCCGCGACATCAAGCGGCAGGAGCGGCGCCGCAACAAGGTGCCGTCGGTCGCCATCGCCGGGTACACCAACGCCGGCAAGTCGTCCCTGCTCAACCGCCTCACCGGCGCGGGCGTGCTGGTGGAGAACGCGCTGTTCGCCACCCTCGACCCGACCGTGCGGCGGGCGGAGACGCCCACCGGCCGGGTCTACACCCTGGCGGACACCGTCGGATTCGTCCGGCACCTGCCCCACCACCTGGTCGAGGCGTTCCGCTCCACGATGGAGGAGGTCGGCGACTCCGATCTCATCCTGCACGTGGTCGACGGCTCGCACCCGGCTCCGGAGGAGCAGCTGGCGGCGGTGCGTGAGGTGATCCGCGAGGTCGGTGCGGTCGACGTGCCGGAGATCGTCGTGATCAACAAGGCGGACGCGGCGGACCCGCTGGTGCTCCAGCGGCTGCTGCGGATCGAGAAGCGCTCCATCGCCGTCTCCGCCCGCTCGGGCGCGGGCATCGAGGAGCTGCTCGGCCTGATCGACACCGAGCTGCCGCGGCCGAGTGTCGAGCTCGAGGTCCTCGTGCCGTACACGCAGGGCGGGCTCGTCTCGCGGGTGCACGCCGAGGGCGAGGTGATCTCCGAGGAGCATACCGCGGAGGGCACGCTGCTCAAGGCGCGGGTGCACGAGGAACTGGCGGCGCTCCTCGCGCCGTACGTTCCGGCCGCGCACTGACGCGAGGGACGCCGTCCTCAAGACGCCGTCCTCAAGACGACGTCTTCAGGGCGGCGTCCGCACGGCGACGTTGGTGACGTCCTTCCGGTGACGCCCTGCGAGGCGAAGCCTCAGAACGAAGGTGCCGGCCGCCTCCCGTGAGGGAGACGGCCGGCGCCTTCGTCGTGTCTACGCCCGGGTCAGGCGAACTTCTTGCTGATCATCTCGTGGGCCGCCTTCGCGCCCCTGCCCAGCTGCGGTCCGGCCAGCCAGCCGTTGCTGCCGGCCGGGCCGATCGAGGTGTTCGACACCAGCGCCGTCTTGCCGTTCGGCAGCACGCGGAACCAGCCGCCGCCCGACGAACCGGCGGTCATGGTGCAGCCGATCCGGTACATGACCGGAGTCGCCGGGGCCGTGCTCAGCCGGGTGGCGCGGTCCAGGCACTTGTGCATGATCACGCCGTTGTACGGCGCGGCTCCCGGGTAGCCCCAGGCACCGACCGTGCCGGCCTGCGCCGGCTGCGGGGCGGAGAAGTCGACCGGCAGGGCCACGCCCACCGTCTCCTCCAGGGACTTGCGGCCCTTCTGCGGCTGGACGTGCAGCACGGCGTAGTCGTACGGCCAGGCCTGGTTGGTGCCGCCGCCCTGGATCCACTCGCCGGAGGTCACGGCCCAGTCGGCCCAGTACTGGCCGTAGGGGTAGACCTCGTGCGGCTGCGCGTTGCGCAGCGCACCGGGCGTCTTGCCCTTGTCGTTGAAGGCGGGCGCGAACATGATGTTGCGGTACCAGCCGCCGCGCTTGCCCGCGTGCACGCAGTGCCCGGCGGTCCACACCAGGTTGGACTTCCCGGGGTGGCGCGGGTCCTTCACGATCGTGCCGGAGCAGGCCATGTGGCCCTCGGGCGCGTCGAAGAAGATCTTGCCGACCGGAGCCGCGTTGCGGTGGTACGGGGTCTTCTCGCGCTGCGCGGTCACCGGCCGCGGCGTGGGGTCGCTGCCCCCGCTGGTCGCCTGCGTCGCGATGGTCTGGTCGGGGCTCTTCGCGGACTGCATCCGCTCGGTGTCCCAGAGACCGTCGATCACCGGGTTGACGAAGTCCTCGGCCTCACGGAGCCAGGTGGCCTGGTCCCAGTTCTTCCACTCGCCGTTCTTCCACTTGTCGACGTCGACGCCGTGCTTCTTCAGCTTGTCGGCGAAGCCCTTCGACAGGTCGGAGACGTCGGTGCCGGAGCCGCCGTCGGCGGGGCTCGCGGTGGCGGTGGCGGTGGTGCCGGCGGGCTTGTCCGCCGACTGGTCCTCCGTGGGGCCGCAGGCGGTGGCGGTCAGCGCGAGAGCGAGCGCCGCCGCCACGCCGGACACGGCGGGCAGGAGTCGTATGGAACGCATGAAGTGGTGTCCCCCTGGGGTGTTCGCACGTCCTCCGGACGGCCGGCCGGTGGCGGCCGCCACCGATGGCCTTGCCATGGACGCGTCACTTGCAAGTGCACAGTATGCACGGCCCGTTCGGGCGGGACCGCACGGGTCCCGCCCGAACCGCCGAAGCGAACTGTCGATTCGCCTGCTTCTGGTTCGCGAACTACTGGTTCGCGTACTTCTTGCTCACGCCCTCGTAGAGGGACTTCGCCTCGGCGCCGAGCCGCGGACCGGCCAGCCAGCCCGCCGTCACCGGGCCGATCGAGGTGTTCGACACCAGCGCCGGCTTGCCGTCCTGGCCGGTGGCCACCCAGCCGCCGCCCGACGAACCGCCGGTCATGGTGCAGCCGATCCGGTACATCGTCGGCTGGTCGGCCTTCACCGAGAGACGGCCCGGCTTGTCCGTGCACTGGAACATCTTCTGGCCGTCGAACGGCTTGCCCGCCGGGTAACCGGTCGCCGTCATGCTTGCGATCTTCGGCACCGCCGGGGCGTTGAACTCGACCGGGAGCGCCGAACCGACCGTCTCCTCCAGGGACTTGCCCGTGGAGCCCTTCTCCGGCGTCACGTGCAGCACCGCGAAGTCGTACGGGGCGCCCTTGCCGCCCGTCTGACCGCCCTGGTCGATCCACTGCTGAGAGGTCTGCGCCCAGTCGCTCCACCACACGCCGTACGGAGCGATCTCCTCGCGGGTCGCGTTCTCCAGGGCGGCGGTCGGCCGGCCCTTGTCGTTGTAGGACGGCACGAAGGCGATGTTGCGGTACCAGCCGCCCTTCTTGCCCGCGTGCACACAGTGCCCGGCCGTCCAGACCATGTTGGACTTGCCCGGGTGCGCGGGGTCCTGCACGACCGTCGCCGAGCAGACCATCGAGCCCTCGGGACCGTCGAAGAAGACCTTGCCGGACGCCGGCGAGGTCGAGTGGTACGGCGGCTGCACGGCCTTCGCGGCCACCGCGGCCGGCGTCGGGTCGGTCACGCCCTTGTCACCCGAGATGTCCTCCTCCTCGACCGGCTTGTCGGGGCGCTCGGCGTCCCGCATCCGGTCCGGGTCCCAGAGGTCCTCGATGATCGGGTTGACGAAGTCCTTCGCCTCACGCAGCCACTTGTCCCGGTCCCAGTTCTTCCACTCGCCGTTCCGCCACTTGTCGACGTCGATCCCGTGCTCCTTCAGACGGTCCTTCAGGTCGTCCGGAATCGTGATCTTGTCGCCGGTCGACGGCGTCGCGGCGCTGGGCTTGTCACCCCCCGCGTTGTCCTCGGTCGGACCGCAGGCAGTCGCCGTCAGCGTCAGCGCCGCGACGGCGGACGCTGCGGCCAGCAGCGGACGAATCGATCGCATCTCGTGATCCCCCTGGGACTACGTCAACTTGTGCATCAGTGAACAGCAGTGACATGGACACCCACGCCACATGAAGCCCCCACTATGCCGGTGCCGGAGGGGACGGTACGACGCAGGTCCGCGGTTCCGGCCCCCGACCAGCCGTTGCCGTGCCGTGATCCGGGACACGCCAAGGAACTTGGCTCCCGCCCGTGATCCCCGGCAGGCCCCGTCGTTGGTACGTACGGGGGACACAGCGGCAGCTTTCAGGACGCCCCTCCGGGCGGCCCTGCAACGTACCGATGTGCAACGCAACCGTTACAGCGGGAGGACGACGAGCCGTGGCCGTGACCGAACCAGCTCCGGCCGTACCACCGGGCGCGCGGGTCCGTGAGGACGCCCACGCGACCGGAGAGGGAGGCGCCCACGAGGGCATCCTGCGCCGCCAGGCGCAGCGCGAATCCGCCGCGCGCACCTACGCGCGCTCGCTGCCGATCGTCCCCGTGCGGGCCAGGGGCCTCACCATCGAGGGCGCCGACGGCCGCCGCTACCTCGACTGCCTCTCCGGCGCCGGCACCCTCGCGCTCGGGCACAACCACCCGGTCGTCCTGGAAGCCGTCCGCAAGGTCCTCGACTCGGGCGCCCCGCTGCACGTCCTGGACCTCGCCACCCCCGTCAAGGACGCCTTCGTCACGGAGCTGTTCGCCACCCTGCCCGCGAAGCTCGCCGCCGACGCCCGCATCCAGTTCTGCGGACCCGCCGGCACCGACGCCGTCGAGGCCGCCCTCAAACTCGTCCGCACCGCCACCGGCCGGCGCGGCGTCCTCGCCTTCAGCGGCGCCTACCACGGCATGACCACCGGCGCCCTCGACGTCTCCGGCGGCGCCGACGACGTCCGCGTCGCCCGGCTGCCCTACCCGCGGAACTACCGCTGCCCCTTCGGCGTCGGCGGGGAACGCGGCGCCGAACTGGCCGCCCGCTGGACCGAGACCGTGCTCGACGACCCCAAGAGCGGCATCCCCGCACCCGCCGGCATGATCCTCGAACCCGTCCAGGGCGAGGGCGGCGTCATCCCCGCCCCGGACAGCTGGCTGCGCCGCATGCGGGAACTCACCGAGGCCCGCTCCATCCCGCTGATCGCCGACGAGATCCAGACCGGCGTCGGCCGCACCGGCGCCTTCTGGGCGGTCGACCACAGCGGGATCGTGCCGGACGTGATGGTGCTGTCCAAGGCCATCGGCGGCTCCCTCCCGCTCGCCGTCGTCGTCTACCGCTCCGAGCTCGACGCCTGGGAACCCGGCGCCCACGCCGGAACCTTCCGCGGCAACCAGCTCGCCATGGCCGCGGGCGCCGCCACCCTCGCGTACGTACGGGAGAACGGGCTGGCCGAACGCGCCGGCACCCTCGGCGCCCGCATGCTCGGACAGCTCCAGGGCCTCGCCGCCACGCACCCCTGCGTCGGCGACGTCCGCGGCCGCGGACTGATGCTCGGCGTCGAACTCGTCGACCCGGACCCCGGGAGCACCGGCCCCGACGACCTCGCCCCACCGCCCGACCCCGAGCTCGCGGGCGAGGTCCAGCGCCAGTGCCTCGACCGCGGACTCATCGTCGAACTGGGCGGCCGGCACAACGCCGTCGTCCGGCTGCTTCCCCCGCTCACCCTCACCGACGAGCAGGCGGCCGCCGTCCTCGACCGCTTCGCCGACGCCCTGGCCGCGGCCGAACGGGCCCACCGGACCCGCCCGTCCGGGCCGTCCCGCTGAACCCGGACCGACCCCGCCCGGCCCCTTCCCCCCTCCAAGGAAGCCCCCGTGAACCCCACCCCCGCCTCCGCCGAGACGACCGGAACCGCCACCGCCACCGTCCTCGCCGCCGTCGACGGCCCCCCGACCGCCGGGACGACCGCCGCCACGGCCGACGGCCCGTCGACCGCCGAACCCACCGTGCCCCGCCAGTACCCCGGCCCCCACGCCCAGCCCCGACCCCAGGCCCCGGCCCACGCCGCGCCCCTCGCCGGCCCGCAGCCGGTCGCCGCGCCCGGCCCCGCCGCGGCGCCCGGCCCCGCCGCGGCGCCCGGCCCCGACCCGCTGGACGACCCCGACCCCGCGCGGGCCGCCGACAGCGCCGCCGTCGAGAACCTGCTGCGCTGCTGGGTACGGGAGAAGAACCTCCCCGCACCCGAACCGGCCGCGCCGGGCACCGCCGCCACCCTGCGCATCCCGCTCGACGCCAGCGGCACCGCCCTCCTCGTCCCCGTCCGCCACTGGTCGCCCACCGGCTGGCACCGCTTCGGAGCCCCCGCCCTCGAAGGCCTCGCCGCCACCGCCCCGGCCGTCGACGCCGTCACCCTCGCCGCCCTGCTCAGCCGCGAGACCGGCCGCTCCGAGGCCACCGAACTCGTCGGCCGGGTCGCCGACTCGGCCCGCCGCACCGCCGACTTCATCGCCGAGCGCCGCCGCGACCCACGGCCCGCCCCCGAGGCCGACCTCTTCCTCACCGCCGAGCAGTCCCTGCTCCTCGGCCACCCCCTCCACCCCACGCCCAAGAGCCGCGAAGGACTCTCCGAGGCCGAGGCCCGGCTCTACTCGCCCGAACTGCACGGCTCCTTCCCACTCCACTGGATGGCCGTCGACCACACCGTCCTCGCCACCGACTCCGCCTGGACCGAACAGGGCCGCCCGGTCGCCGCCGCCCAGCTCACCGCCGGCCTCGCCGACGGCCTCGAACTCCCCCCTGGCACCGCCGCCCTGCCGCTCCACCCCTGGCAGGCCCGCGAACTCCGGCACCGCCCCGCCGTCGCCGCCCTCCTCGACGCCGGACTCCTCCACGACCTCGGCCCCCACGGCAGCCGCTGGCACCCCACCTCCTCCGTCCGCACCGTGCACCGTCCCGGCGCCCGCGCCATGCTCAAGCTCTCCCTCGGCGTCCGGATCACCAACTCCCGCCGCGAGAACCTGCGCAAGGAACTCCACCGCGGCGTCGAGGTGCACCGCCTGCTGCGCACCGGCCTCGTCGACCAGTGGCAGGCCGCCCACCCGACCTTCGACATCGTCCGCGACCCGGCCTGGCTCGCCGTCGACACGCCCGACGGCCTGCCCGTCCCCGGACTCGACGTCATGATCCGGCACAACCCCTTCACCGCCGGGGACGACGCCGTCTGCCTGGCCGCGCTCACCGCCCCGCGCCCCTGGCCCGGCTCCGCCCGGATGCGCTCGCGCCTGGCCGAACTCGTCCTCCGTCTCGCCGCCCGCACCGGTCGCCCCACCACCGCCGTCGCCACCGAGTGGTTCCTGCGCTACCTCGACCTCGTGGTCCGCCCGGTGCTGTGGCTCGACGGCCACGCCGGCGTCGCGCTGGAGGCCCACCAGCAGAACACCCTCGTCCTCCTCGACGCCGAGGGCTGGCCCGTCGGCGGCCGCTACCGCGACAACCAGGGCTACTACTTCCGCGAGTCCCGCCGCGACGAGCTGGAGAGCCGCCTCCCCGGCATCGGCCGCACCAGCGACACCTTCGTCTCCGACCAGGTCACCGACGAGCGCTTCGCCTACTACCTCGGCATCAACAACGTCCTCGGCCTCATCGGAGCCTTCGGCTCCCAGCAGCTCGCCGACGAACGCGTCCTGCTCGCCGCCCTGCGTCGCTTCCTCACCGGCGCGACCGGCCTCGGCTCCCCGCTGCCGCACCGGCTCCTGGAAGCCGCGACCCTGCGCTGCAAGGCCAACCTCCTCACCCGGCTGCACGGCCTCGACGAGCTCGTCGGCCCCGTCGACACCCAGTCCGTCTACGTCACCGTCACCAACCCCCTCCGATCCTGACCCGCCGCCGGAGACCACCCCGGCCGACCCCGTCCCGTCCCACCACCGACCGCCGAGAGGAGAGCGCCCCCGTGCCTCCCACCGAAGCGCGCCCCGGCAGCACGACCCCGCCCGGCGCCGACCGGAGCCCCGACGACACCCTCGACCTGCACCTGCCCGGGGAACTCGTCGCTCTGCTCGCCGCGGACGAACAGAGCCGGAGCGCCGAGGGCGACCTCCTCGACGACCTGGCCGGCTGGCAGCCGGCCGTCACCCCCGTCGGCCGCTTCCGGCTCGTCCCGGTCCGGCTCGACCGCGACCTGCCGCTCCTGACGCGCTGGATGAACGACCCGGCCGTGGCGGCCTTCTGGGAGCTCCAGGGCCCCGAGAGCATCACCGCCGAGCACCTCCGCGCCCAACTCGACGGCGACGGACGCAGCGTGCCCTGCCTCGGCGTGCTCGACTCCACGCCCATGAGCTACTTCGAGATCTACCGCGCCGATCTCGACCCGCTCGCCCGTCACTACCCCGCGCGCCCGCACGACACCGGCATCCACCTCCTCATCGGCGGCGTCGCCGACCGCGGCCGCGGCGTCGGCACCGCCCTGATCCGGGCCGCCGCCGACCTCGTCCTCGACCACCGGCCCCGCTGCACCCGCGTCCTCGCCGAACCCGACCTGCGCAACACCCCCTCCGTAGCAGCCTTCCTCGGCGCCGGCTTCCGCCTCTCCGCGGAAGTCGACCTCCCCGACAAACGAGCCGCGCTCATGGTCCGCGACCGGGCCCTGCGTCACGTCCTCTGAACACCCCTCTGACTTACATACACCGCTCGACCCACAGCGGTTCCCACTCCGAGGAGTCCTCGTGTCGACGTCCCCTGCACCCCACGACTCCGCACGACCCGCACCGTCCGCGCCGCCCGCCCCGCCGGCCCTGCACAGCCCACCGGAGCTCAACCCGGAGGCCTGGACCAGGGCCGGCGCCCGCCTCCTCGCCAAGGCCGTCGCCGAGTTCGCGTACGAGGAGATCGTCGAACCGCAGCCGGCCGACGGCCCCGACGGCCGCCACACCCTCACCCTCGACGACGGGGCCACCCTCGCCTTCACCGCCCGGCGCGGCGCCTACGGCGGCTGGCGGGTCGATCCCGGCTCGCTCACCCTCGACGGCGCACCCGCGACCGACCCCCTCGACTTCCTCGTCCGCGCCCGCCGGCTCCTCCGTCTCGACGGCGCGACCCTCGGCCACCTCGTCCGCGAGCTCACCACCACGCTCGCCGCCGACGCCCGGCTCGACCACACCGCCCTGCCCGCCGCCCAGCTCGCCGACCTCGGCTACGCGGAGCTCGAAGGCCACCAGACCGGCCACCCCTGGATCGTCGTCAACAAGGGCCGGATCGGTTTCTCCGCCCCCGACGCGGCCCGCTGGGCCCCCGAGGCCCGCCGCCCCGCCCGGCTGCCGTGGATCGCCGTCAGCAGCCGCATGGCCGCCTACCGCGGTGTCCCCGGCCTCGACACCCCCGACCTGCTCTACGACCGGGAGCTCGACCCCGAGGTCCGCGAGGGCTTCCGCACCGCGCTGCGCACCCGCGGCCTCGACCCGGACGGCTACCTCCTGCTGCCCGTCCACCCCTGGCAGTGGGACGAGGTCCTGCTCCCGCTCTTCGCCCCGGCGATCGCCTCCGGGGCCGTGGTCCCGCTGCCCGCCGACGGCGACCTCCGGCTGCCGCAGCAGTCCGTCCGCACCTTCCTCAACACCAGCCGGCCCGACCGGCACACCGTCAAGCTGCCGCTCTCCGTCCTCAACACCCTCGTCTGGCGCGGTCTGCCCACCGAGCGGACCCTCGCCGCCCCCGCCGTCACCGCCTGGGTCCACGGCCTGCGCGACGCCGACCCCTTCCTGCGCGAGGAATGCGGCGTGATCCTGCTCGGCGAGGTCGCCTCCGTCACCGTGGAGCACCCGCTCTACGACCGGCTGCCGGAGGTGCCGTACCAGTACAAGGAACTCCTCGGCGCGATCTGGCGCGAACCGCTGCGGCTGCCACCGGGCGAGCGCGCCCGCACCCTGGCCTCGCTGCTGCACACCGACCCCGAGGGCCGGGCCTTCGTCGCCGAGCTCGTCGACCGCTCGGGCGTCGCGCCCCGGGCCTGGCTCCAGCGCCTCTTCGCCGCCCTGCTGCCGCCCCTGCTGCACTTCCTCTACCAGTACGGCACGGTCTTCTCCCCGCACGGCGAGAACGCGATCATCGTCTACGACGAGCAGGACGTGCCCGTCCGGCTGGCGATCAAGGACTTCGTCGACGACGTGAACGTCAGCGCCGTGCCGCTTCCGGAACACGACACGATGCCGGACGACGTCCGCGCCGTGCTGCTCACGGAGGAACCCGACTTCCTCACCCAGTTCATCCATTCGGGCCTTTTCGTGGGCGTCTTCCGCTACCTGGCGCCGCTGTGCGAGGAGCAACTGGACGTGCCGGAGGAGGAGTTCTGGACGCTGGTGCGCGCCGAGATCCTGCGCCACCAGGCCCGCTTCCCGGAGCTGAAGGAACGGTTCGAGCTGTTCGATCTCCTGGTGCCGCGGATCGAGCGGCTCTGCCTCAACCGCAACCGCCTCCACCTCGACGGCTACCGTGACCGCCCCGAGCGGCCCCACGCCGCCGTCCACGGCACCGTCCCGAACCCGCTCGCGTGACCGCCGGCACGGGACCGGCTGTCGGTGGTGCCCCGTAGGGTGGAAGGGCTATGACGAAGCCATCCCTCCCCGATCTCCTCCACGCCGCCGTGACCGCCGTCGGCGGTGTGGAGCGCCCCGGCCAGGTCACCATGGCCGAGGCCGTGGCCGAGGCCATCGACGACGGTTCCCACCTCCTCGTCCAGGCCGGCACCGGCACCGGTAAGTCCCTCGGCTATCTCGTGCCGGCCCTCGCGCAGGGCGAGCGGGTGGTGGTAGCGACGGCGACGCTGGCCCTGCAGCGCCAGCTCGTCGAGCGCGACCTGCCGCGGACGGTCGACGCGCTGCACCCGCAGCTGCGGCGCCGCCCCGAGTTCGCCATGCTCAAGGGCCGGTCGAACTATCTGTGCCTGCACCGTCTCCACGAGGGCGTCCCGCAGGACGAGGAGGAGGGCCTCTTCGACCCCTTCGAGGCGGCGGCCCCCACCAGCAAGCTCGGCCAGGACCTGCTGCGGCTGCGGGACTGGTCCGACGAGACCGAGACCGGCGACCGCGACGACCTCACGCCCGGCGTGTCCGACCGGGCCTGGGCCCAGGTCTCGGTCTCCTCGCGCGAATGCCTGGGCGCGAGCAAGTGCGCGTACGGGGCGGAGTGCTTCGCCGAGGCGGCCCGTGAGCGGGCCAAGCTGGCCGAGGTCGTCGTCACCAACCACGCGCTGCTCGCCATCGACGCGATCGAGGGCGCGCCGGTGCTGCCGCAGCACGAGGTACTGATCGTCGACGAGGCCCATGAGCTGGTCTCCCGGGTGACCGGGGTCGCCACCGGAGAGCTCACGCCGGGCCAGGTGAACCGGGCGGTGCGCCGGGCGGCGAAGCTGGTCGACGAGAAGGTGGCCGACCAGCTGCAGACCGCCGCCGAGGGCTTCGAGAAGCTGATGGAGCTGGCGCTGCCGGGCCGCCTGGAGGAGATCCCCGAGGACCTCGGCTACGCGCTGATGGCGCTGCGCGACGCCTCCCGCGCGGTGATCACGGCCCTCGGCAACACCCGCGACCGCTCGGTGCAGGACGAGGACGCCGTCCGCAAGCAGGCACTCGCTTCCGTGGAGACCGTCCACGGCGTCGCGGAGCGGATCACACAGGGCTCGGAGTGGGACGTCGTCTGGTACGAGAGGCACGACCGCTTCGGCGCCTCGCTGCGAGTCGCGCCGCTGAGCGTCTCGGGCCTGCTGCGGGAGAAGCTGTTCGCGGACCGTTCGGTGGTGCTGACCTCGGCCACCCTCAAGCTCGGCGGAGACTTCAACGGTGTGGGGGCCTCGCTGGGCCTGGCCCCCGAGGGCACCCAGGGCGAGGACCTGCCGGTCTGGAAGGGCATCGACGTCGGTTCGCCGTTCGACTATCCGAAGCAGGGCATCCTCTACGTCGCCAAGCACCTCAACCGGCCCGCGCGGGACGGTGAGCGCGGGGACATGCTGGACGAGCTGACCGAGCTGATGCAGGCCGCCGGCGGACGGACGCTCGGACTGTTCTCCTCGATGCGCGCGGCCCAGCAGGCGGCCGAGGAGCTGCGCACGAGGATTCCCGAGCTGCCGATCCTGCTCCAGGGTGAGGACACCCTCGGCGAGCTGATCAAGAACTTCGCCGCCGACCCGAAGACCTGTCTCTTCGGCACGCTCTCCCTGTGGCAGGGCGTGGACGTTCCCGGGCCGAGCTGCCAGCTGGTCGTCATGGACAAGATCCCGTTCCCGCGCCCGGACGACCCGCTGATGAGCGCGCGCCAGAAGGCCGTCGAGGACGCCGGAGGCAATGGCTTCATGGCGGTGGCGGCGACCCATGCTGCGCTGCTGATGGCGCAGGGCGCCGGCCGTCTCGTACGGGCGACGGGGGACCGGGGTGTGGTCGCGGTGCTGGATCCGCGTCTCGCGACGGCGCGGTACGGCAGCTATCTGAAGGCTTCGCTGCCGGACTTCTGGTTCACCACGGACCGCAACCAGGTGCGGAAGTCGCTGGCGGCCATCGACGCGGCGGCCAAGGCCGCGGAGGCGGGGGCGTAGGGAGAAGGGCGGTTCCGGGGCCGGCACGAAGCAGACCCCGGGGCCGGGCATACAGCAGGCCCCGGGACCGGCGCAGTGGGTCCCGGGGCCCGGTTCAGGGCCGACGAGGTGGGGTCACACCCGTCGCAGCACGGCGACGACCTTGCCGAGGATGGTGGCCTCGTCACCGGGGATCGGCGCGTACGCCGAGTTGTGGGGGAGCAGCCAGACGTGGCCGTCCTCGCGCTTGAAGCGCTTCACGGTGGCCTCGCCGTCGAGCATGGCGGCCACGATGTCACCGTTCTCGGCGACGGGCTGGCGGCGGACCGTGACCCAGTCGCCGTCGCAGATCGCCGCCTCGATCATGGAGTCGCCGACCACCTTGAGGACGAACAGCTCGCCGTCACCCACGAGCTGCCGGGGCAGCGGGAAGACGTCCTCGACGGACTCCTCGGCCAGGATGGGGCCACCTGCCGCGATCCGGCCGACCAGGGGGACGTAGGAGGCGGCGGGCTTGCCGGTGGTGTCGGTCGGCTGGGTGCTGGGCTGGTCCGAGCCGCGGACCTCGTAGGCCCGGGGCCGGTGCGGGTCGCGGCGCAGGAAGCCCTTGCGCTCGAGGGCCATGAGCTGGTGTGCCACGGAGGAGGTGCTGGAGAGGCCCACGGCCTGGCCGATCTCGCGCATCGACGGCGGGTAGCCTCGGCGCTGCACGGAGTCGCGGATGACCTCGATGACGCGCCGCTGGCGGTCGGTGAGGCCGGAGCTGTCGGCCCGGATGCCTGGAGGTCGTCCGGGAAGCGAGCGCGCGGGCCGGCCGGGCTCCTCCCCGCTCATGGCGGCGTCATTCATGGCATGCACCGGCTCGAGTCGGCCCTGGGCGCGGCCCTGGGCAGTGATGGTGGCACTGTCTGCGGTGGTGGTCACGTCGTCGGCCCCTCTCGAATGGTCTCCCTGGCTGGCACAACGGTAGTGGCTTTCGAAAGGTTGCGCCAAACACACGTTCGAGTGAAAATTCGCAGTTCGCCTTACGTGTACGCATGAGCGGGTGTATACGCGGACCCCGGGTTCCTTCTCAAATCGGTCATTACGGTAACGTTCACCGCCGGACCGGCCGGGACCTGTCGGGTCCCGACTCGCCGGGCCGCCGGCGGGCGGGCGGGTCACCGAGGGTGCCCTCCCAGTCTGGCACCGGCCACCCCGGGATCCGCGTCGCCGCGCCCTTCCCGTACCCTCGTGGCCGGTCGCGGACGCCTCGCGGACCCGCCGGACGTGCGACACGCGCGTGGTGCCCGAAATGCCGACCAACCCAAGATCTAGTGGTTGTATGGCATCAGCCACCCACCAGTAGTGGTCCCCGGTCGGCCGGGGCAGCTCGGATCGCCTATGCTGGTGGTCGCTTCGCAGGGCCCTCAACGGCCGGGCGGGGCTATTCAGTCGTGCCGTGAGGGAGGGTCGGAACCAATGCACTGCCCCTTCTGCAGGCACCCCGACAGCCGCGTCGTCGACAGTCGTACGACCGACGACGGCACGTCGATCCGCCGCCGCCGCCAGTGCCCCGACTGCTCCCGTCGTTTCACGACCGTGGAGACGTGTTCGCTCATGGTGGTCAAGCGGTCCGGGGTCACCGAACCCTTCAGCCGTACCAAGGTCATCTCCGGCGTGCGCAAGGCGTGCCAGGGGCGGCCCGTCACCGAGGACGCCCTCGCCAAGCTCGGCCAGCGGGTCGAGGAGGCGGTGCGCGCCACCGGGAGTGCCGAGCTGACCACCCACGACGTGGGTCTGGCCATCCTCGGCCCGCTGCAGGAACTCGACCTCGTCGCGTACCTGCGCTTCGCGTCCGTGTACAAGGCTTTCGACAGCCTCGAAGACTTCGAGGCCGCCATCGCGGAGCTCCGCGAGCGGCCTCCCGCTGAGGGCGGCGGGCCCGGAGCGACCCCCGGGGTCCCCGTTCCCGCCACCGCCGCCGAGTAGACCGGCGGGCCGGACCGCCGAGGTCCGGCGACCGGCCGCCACGCGGCCCCACAAAACCTGCCCCGAGCGATCCGTGAGGCGTTCGCGGCAAGAGCACTACAGACAGCAGTACAGAAAACGGAGCCCCGGAATTTTCCGGGCGCTCCAGGGTGTTTTGCCCGTATATGGGAGGCGGCATGACAGAGACGGCGAGCGGTCCGGCACGTGGTTCCCGCGCCAAGGGAGCCAAGGCGGCGAGCAAGGGCCTGCGAATCGAACGCATCCACACCACCCCCGGCGTGCATCCGTACGACGAGGTGACCTGGGAGCGTCGTGACGTCGTCATGACCAACTGGCGCGACGGCTCGATCAACTTCGAGCAGCGCGGCGTCGAGTTCCCCGACTTCTGGTCGGTGAACGCGGTCAACATCGTCACCAGCAAGTACTTCCGCGGGGCCGTCGGCACCCCGCAGCGCGAGACCGGTCTCAAGCAGCTGATCGACCGGATCGTGAAGACCTACACGAAGGCCGGCGAGGACTACGGCTACTTCGCCTCGCCCGCCGACGCCGAGATCTTCGAGCACGAGCTGGCCTACGCCCTCCTGCACCAGATCTTCAGCTTCAACTCCCCGGTGTGGTTCAACGTCGGCACGCCCCAGCCCCAGCAGGTCTCCGCCTGCTTCATCCTGTCCGTCGACGACTCCATGGAGTCGATCCTCGACTGGTACAAGGAAGAGGGCATGATCTTCAAGGGCGGCTCCGGCGCCGGCCTGAACCTCTCCCGCATCCGCTCCTCCAAGGAGCTGCTCTCCTCCGGCGGCAACGCCTCCGGCCCGGTCTCCTTCATGCGCGGTGCCGACGCCTCGGCAGGAACGATCAAGTCGGGCGGCGCCACCCGCCGCGCCGCCAAGATGGTCATCCTCGACGTCGACCACCCCGACATCGAGGACTTCATCGAGACCAAGGTCAAGGAGGAGGAGAAGATCCGCGCCCTCCGTGACGCGGGCTTCGACATGGACCTGGGCGGCGACGACATCACGTCCGTCCAGTACCAGAACGCCAACAACTCCGTCCGCGTGAACGACGAGTTCATGAAGGCTGTCGAGGCCGGCGGCAAGTTCGGCCTGCGCGCCCGCATGACCGGCGAGGTCATCGAGGAGGTCGACGCCAAGGCGCTCTTCCGCAAGATGGCCGAGGCCGCGTGGGCCTGCGCCGACCCCGGCATCCAGTACGACGACACGATCAATCACTGGCACACCTGCCCCGAGTCCGGCCGCATCAACGGCTCGAACCCGTGCAGCGAGTACATGCACCTGGACAACACGTCCTGCAACCTCGCCTCGCTGAACCTGATGAAGTTCCTCAAGGACGACGGCAAGGGCAACCAGTCCTTCGACGTCGAGCGCTTCGCCAAGGTCGTCGAGCTCGTCATCACCGCGATGGACATCTCCATCTGCTTCGCCGACTTCCCCACCCAGAAGATCGGCGAGAACACCCGCGCCTTCCGCCAGCTCGGCATCGGCTACGCCAACCTCGGCGCCCTCCTCATGGCGACCGGCCACGCGTACGACTCCGACGGCGGCCGCGCCCTCGCCGGCGCCATCACCTCGCTGATGACGGGTACGTCGTACAAGCGCTCCGCCGAGCTGGCCGCGGTCGTCGGCCCGTACGACGGCTACGCGAAGAACGCCACCCCGCACCAGCGCGTCATGAAGCAGCACGCCGACGCCAACGCCAAGGCCGTCCGCATGGACGACCTGGACACCCCGATCTGGGCCGCCGCCACGGAGGCCTGGCAGGACGTGATCCGCCTGGGCGAGAAGAACGGCTTCCGCAACTCCCAGGCGTCGGTCATCGCCCCGACCGGCACCATCGGTCTCGCGATGTCCTGCGACACCACCGGCCTGGAGCCCGACCTCGCCCTGGTCAAGTTCAAGAAGCTGGTCGGCGGCGGCTCGATGCAGATCGTCAACGGCACCGTCCCGCAGGCCCTGCGCCGCCTGGGTTACCAGGAGGAGCAGATCGAGGCGATCGTCGCCCACATCGCCGAGCACGGCAACGTGATCGACGCGCCCGGCCTGAAGACCGAGCACTACGAGGTCTTCGACTGCGCCATGGGCGAGCGCTCCATCTCCGCGATGGGCCACGTCCGCATGATGGCCGCGATCCAGCCCTGGATCTCGGGCGCCCTCTCCAAGACGGTCAACATGCCGGAGACGGCGACCGTCGAGGAGGTCGAGGAGATCTACTTCGAGGCGTGGAAGATGGGCGTCAAGGCGCTCGCGATCTACCGCGACAACTGCAAGGTCGGCCAGCCGCTCTCCGCCAAGAAGAAGGAGGACGAGAAGGCCGAGGTGACCGCGAAGACCGAGGCGACGATCCGCGAGGCCGTCGAGAAGGTCGTCGAGTACCGCCCGGTCCGCAAGCGCCTCCCGAAGGGCCGCCCGGGGATCACCACCTCCTTCACCGTCGGTGGCGCCGAGGGCTACATGACCGCCAACTCCTACCCGGACGACGGTCTCGGCGAGGTCTTCCTGAAGATGTCGAAGCAGGGCTCGACCCTCGCGGGCATGATGGACGCCTTCTCCATCGCCGTCTCGGTCGGCCTGCAGTACGGCGTGCCGCTGGAGACGTACGTCTCGAAGTTCACCAACATGCGCTTCGAGCCGGCCGGCATGACGGACGACCCGGACGTGCGGATGGCGCAGTCGATCGTCGACTACATCTTCCGCCGCCTGGCGCTCGACTTCCTGCCCTTCGAGACCCGCTCCGCCCTCGGCATCCACTCCGCCGAGGAGCGCCAGCGCCACCTGGAGACGGGCTCCTACGAGCCCGCCGAGGACGAGGTCGACGTCGAGGGCCTGGCCCAGTCGGCGCCCCGCACCCAGGAGCTCAAGGCCGTCGCCGCCCCGGCGAAGGCCGAGGTCCCGGCCCCGAAGCAGGCCCACACCTCCGCGGAGCTCGTCGAGATGCAGCTCGGCATCAGCGCGGACGCCCCGCTCTGCTTCTCCTGCGGCACGAAGATGCAGCGCGCCGGCTCCTGCTACATCTGCGAGGGCTGCGGCTCGACCAGCGGTTGCAGCTGACCGTCCTGAGTGACACCTGACGGAGGGTGCCGTTCCCGGATTCCGGGGGCGGCACCCTCTTGTCGTGCCGCACCGCAGGCGGCCCGTACGCTCGCCCGTAAACCCGCCCGCGCTTCCTCGCCCTCGGGGGTTAGGCTCTGCGGCGCGCGAACGCGCGCTGAGCAGGGGGGAAAGCATGACGGAGCAGGTGGCGGCGGAGGCCAAGGGCCCGAGAGCCGGCGCGCAGGTGACGGCCGCGCTCGTCCTGGGGGCGGTCCTGGCGGGAGGGTTCTGGTACCTGGCGCAGAACGAGCAGGAGAGCGCCGCCGCGCGCGGACCGGCCGAGTGCCGGGCGTCCACCGGCAGGCTGCCGGCGACATACGTCAACGGCACCCGGCTGTGCCAGGCGCTCAACCGGCCGGACCTTCCGACGCTGCTCGGCACGCCGGGGGAGCAGGCGCAGAACGCGTGGGGGAACGACGGCGAGGACCCCACCGGCGGCAGGGCTCCCCGACCCGAGGGCCAGGTCGGCCTCCCCACGTACTCGGTGCAGCTCAGGCTCTCGTACGACCGGATGCCGGTCGCCCGCCTCGGGCGGCTCCTCGGCGGTACGGAGCCCACGACGTTCCAGGGGCGCGCGGCGTTCCTCTACTCGGACCGCACGCTCGCCCTCAAGATCCCGCTCGGCGGGGGCAAGGCCGAGTCCGGCACCGGCGGCATCGCCCGGCACTTGGTGGTCGCCAGGGACGCCAAGGACGGCGGCGGTTCCTACGAGCTCGTCATCTGGCGCGAGGACCAGGGGATCCCGGACGACGCGGCGCTGCTGCGGGTCGCCGAACGGGTCCTGCCGACGGTTCCCGGCTGGGCCGGGAACTGACGGAGGGGCGCGGTGCCGAGGGGAGGACCGGCCGTCGGGCGCCCCCCCGCCCGTGCTCCCAGGGCTCCGGCGCTCAGGCGGGGCGCGCGCCCATCACGGTGCCGAAGGTGCTCGGATCGATGTCGAAGCCGCGGAGGAGAGGGCGGAAGTCCCACTCCTCGGGGGCGTCCGACGCGCCGTCGCGGACGAACTCGGTGACCGTCGCCGCCGTCGCGTCCGCCACGGACGCGAGGTCGTCGTCGAGCAGATCGGTGTAGCCCTCGCGCACCCGGACGCCGGTCCGAGCCACCTGGCCGAACGTGAGCCGCCCGCCGCCCTGCTGTATGGCCACGCCCACCACCACGCGCGCGTAGCGCGGCGCGAGCCTGGTGAGCTCCAGCGTCATCGACTCGTCGTAGCCGAGGCCCTGGCCCGTACGGCTGTCGCGGTGGAGGGTGATGGTGCCGTCGGGCGAGCGGCTGTCGAAGTGCACCAGATAGGCAGGAGGCCCGTACGGGGCGTCCGCCGTGTAGACGGCCGCGACGAGGTCCAGGTCGTGCGCGGGAGCACCGGCCGGGCTGGGATCCCACTTGAGCGAGACCTCGACCTTGCCGACCCCCTTGTTGAGCCCGCTCACCGTGAATCCCCTCTCTCCGTAAGCTTCCTGACGTGCCGTTCATGGTGTCATGTGATCAACATGTCATCGGTCGAGGGGGAGTGCCGCATGTGGGGCGGGGAAGAGCTGGATCTGGACGCATATCTGGCGCGGATCGGGTACTCGGGGGAGCTCGCTCCCGATCTCGCGACCCTGCGCGCCGTGCACCGGGCGCACGTGGAGGCGATCCCCTTCGAGAACCTGGACGTGGCACTCGGGCGCCGGATCGCCCTGGACCTCAAGGGCCTCCAGGCCAAGCTCGTCGCCCGCCGGCGCGGCGGCTACTGCTACGAGCAGAACTCGCTGCTCGCCGCGGCCCTGGAGCGGATCGGCTTCGAGGTCGCGGGGCGCGGCGCCCGTAACCGGAGCCGGGGCGACGCGCTGACGCCGATCACCCACGCGGTGCTCGTCGTCACCGTGGACGGGGAGCAGTGGCTCGCGGACGCCGGCTTCGGCTGGCAGGGGCCGCTGGAGCCGGTGCCCCTCGCCGACGGCGCGCGCGTCGAGCAGGACGGCTGGGTCTTCGGCGTCGGCGTCGAGGCGGAGGGCGTCCACGTGCTGCGCGCGCTTCGCCCGGAGGGGTGGACCGACCTCTACTCGTTCGCACCGCACTCCCTGTTCCCCGTGGACTTCGAGCTCATGAACCACTACAGCTCCAGCCATCCGCGCTCGCGCTTCCTCGGCCAGGTGGTGGCCCATCTGCCGGGCGCGGCAGTGCGCCGGGCGCTGGTGCGCGACGGCCTGACCTCGGTACTCGTCGACGGATCGCGCGAGGAACGCCGCGTGGGGCCCGCGGAGTTGACGGCCACCCTCGCCGAGGTCTTCGGGATCGAGGTGGACGAGGAGGAGGCCGCGGGTCTGGTGCGGGTGCACTCCGGCGAGGTCTGACGGCGCGCCGCTCCGCCCCGTACCATGGCTCGGTGCTGGTCAAGTGGATTCGCTGCACCGTGGTGGACCGTCGAGGGTTCGAGCGGGGGCAGCGGAAGTGGGCGGGTCTGCTCGGTGAGCCGGGATTCCGGGGGCAGGGCGGAGGGTGGAGCCGGCGGCGGCCGGATGTCGCCCATGTCTTCGCGTTCTGGGAGAGCCGTGCGTTCTACGACTCCTTCATGGCTCGCTCGCACGACCGGCTCGCGGCCTCTCAGGTCGGCACGTACCGGGACGCCCAGGTCAAGCTGTTCGACCACCGCTTCGACGTGAAGACCGGCTTCGAGCCACGGTTCGCGGACGCGGACGTGGCCCGGGTCGCGCACTGCCGGGTGCACGAGGAGCGCGTGGAGCACTTCGCCCTCATGCAGGAGAAGGTGTGGAACCCGGCGATGGCCGGGTCTCCCGGCATGCTCCGGGGCCTGTTCGGCGAGGCGCCGGGGCACGAGTTCCTGGTCCTGTCGATGTGGAACTCGGCCGCGGAGCACGGCAAGTACCGCGTCGAGCGGATCGAGCGGCTCGGCCTGCGGGCGCAGACCGAGGCCGATGTCGCGGCGATGACGGGCGACGTGGTGCAGCTCGAGTCCGCCTGGACGGTGTGATCCTTCCGGCAGGCAGGCAGGCAGGCAGGCAGGCAGGCAGGCAGGCAGGCAGGCAGGCCGCCATGCTTTTCGCTCGGCCGAGGCGGCGGGGGCTGAGGCGGAGGCGGGGACAGGGGCTGAGGCGGGGCAGGGGCGAGGCAGGCTCGGGAAGCTCCACGGGTCGCGCGGCCTCGTCGAGGCGCTGTACGCCGGATGGACGCCGGGCGCCTGCCCGACTGAGCCGGTCGGCGGGGTGCCGTCTAGGGTCGTGGCATGGCACGACCGCGACGCATCGTCCTCGTACGACACGGAGAGTCCGAGGGCAATGTGGACGACACGGTGTACGAGCGCGAGCCCGACCACGCGCTCCGGCTCACCCGGACCGGGCGGCGCCAGGCCGAGAGCACGGGTGAGCGGCTGCGGGAGCTGTTCGGGGACGAGCGGGTCAGCGTCTACGTGTCGCCGTACCGCCGCACCCATGAGACGCTGCACGCCTTCCGGCTCGACCCGCGCCGGGTCCGCGTGCGGGAGGAGCCCCGGCTGCGCGAGCAGGACTGGGGCAACTGGCAGGAGCGGGAGGACGTACGTCTCCAGAAGGCGTACCGCGACGCCTACGGCCACTTCTTCTACCGCTTCGCACAGGGCGAGTCCGGCGCCGACGTGTACGACCGGGTGGGGGCCTTCCTGGAGAGCCTCTACCGGAGCTTCGAGGCGCCCGACCACCCGCCCAACGTGCTGCTCGTCACCCACGGACTGACCATGCGCCTCTTCTGCATGCGCTGGTTCCACTGGACGGTCGCCGAGTTCGAATCGCTGTCCAACCCGGACAACGCGGAGACCCGGATGCTGCTGCTCGGCAAGGACGGGAAGTACCGGCTCGACCGGCCCTTCGAACGCTGGCGTACCCCGGAACCGTACGGGCCCACCGGGTAGACACCTCATGGTGCCGACTCGTCAGGCACCGGTCGCGGTGTGCGAACAGCGATCGCTCGTAGAGCCAGGTCAGGGCCTCGCGCCGTCGTTTCGGTGAGCCCCTGTGTGGCTGTTCCCGCCCTCCAGGCCGCTGGGCGGTGGCATATTCGCGGGATGAGACATGTGCGCAGGGTGGGGGCGGCGGTCGCGATGGCCGCCGCTGCGGTGATGGTGTCCGGGTGCTCGGGGGGCGACGACAACTCCGCGAAGGGGGCAGGGACGATCCCCGCGGTCAGTGAGATACCGACGGTCAGTGAGATACCGACGGTCGACGTGTCCGTCGCACCGGCTACGGAGGAGCCGGTCACGGAGGCGCCGAGCACGCCGGCCACACCGCAGGAGGAGCTGGACCTTCTGGCGGCGGAGAAGAACTGGGAGGTCGACGATCTGTACGCGGGCTCGGCTGCCGCGTTCGTGGAGGACATCTGCGAGTCGCTGCCCACGAGCGGGGCCGGGAACTGGTCACGGCCGCAGTGGCTGGCGGAGTCCGGCAACTTCGAGGGTGACGGCAAGGCGATCCTGCAGGCGGGGATCCCGAAGTTGTGCCCGAAGTGGTCGACGGTCCTGAAGCAGGCGGTGTCGGGGAAGTACGACCGGTGGTTCGGCAACGGCACGTACGTGGTGTCGTCGAAGCCGGCCGCCGACGGCGACGGGGAGACCATCCCGCCGGGCACGTACCGGGCCGAGGGAAAGATGGAGAACTGCTACTGGGAGCGGACGTCGGAGTCCGGGGAGATCATCGACAACAACTTCGCGACGTCCGCGCGGAAGATCACGATCACGATCCGGTCGTCGGACGGCCAGTTCACGTCCGAGGGCTGCGAGGTGTGGAAGCCGGTGAAGTAGCCGCGCAGCGGCGCGGCCCCGCCGGACGACGAGGCGCCGCCGACCGTGCCGGGCAGCTGGGGCACGGTCGCCCGCAGGAGCCCCAGTACGGTGACCCGTCTCCCGCTCGCGTCCTGATGGGCCAGAGTGGCCGCCAGGGCACCCACGGTGCCCTGGACCAGAAAGAAGGCCAGGACAAGAGGGAGGAGGACGATCAGGAACATGTTCGCCAGCTCGCCCGGAGCGCCGGAGCCCACCCAGAGGGCGTCAGCGTCGGGGGCGCCCCGAAGTGCGTACATACCCAGGCCGGCGGCCACGGTCACCGTACAGACGGCCGGCTCCGACAGCAGCAGGGCCCCCAACAGCGGCCGCCAGGTCCTGCCCAGGACCTGGAATGCACCGCCCAGGAACACCCCGGGACTCGGCAGCGGAGGCGGTGGCCAGCCGGCATGCGGAGGGAGCGGGCCAGCCCCCGTGTTATGTCATGCCCCTGACATCGCATCGCCCTCCCCGAGGCCCCCGCGCCATGCAGTCGATCGTAGGCACCGGCTCCTACGGAGGGCAGCACTCCGACGGCAGCCCGCGGTGCGGAACAGACAACGCCGACAGTCGCGACAGGGGCCGAGGACTGACCGCCTTGCGGGCCCGTACGCGTTCTTTGGCGAACACTTCGACGGCGTCGAGTGCGCCGCGACGCGCCTGTGTATACGCGACGAGCCCCTGCCAAGGCAGGGGAAGGTGAGGACGACGCCAGGTTCCCGTGCCCGAAGAGGCCCAGTCGAACCACTTTGATGGTGCTGGATCCGTTGGCTACGAATTAGAGTGGCAGACCGATGACCGCTGACTCCTCTCTCGACCGGCGCTTCGAACGCGCCCTGGCCAGCCTGCGCGGGCTGTCCGTGGGAGACGCCCTGGGCTCCCAGTACTTCGTTCCCGCCAACTATCCCCTGCTCAAGCGGCACGAGCCGCCGACCGGTCCCTGGCAGTGGACCGACGACACGGAGATGGCCTGCTCGGTCCTCGCCGTGCTCGCCCGCCACGCGCGGATCGACCAGGACGCGCTGGCGCAGTCCTTCGCCCTGCACCACGACTTCGACCGCGGCTACGGTCCCGCCGTCAACCGGATGCTCCGGCTCATCCGCGAGGGAGGGGACTGGCGGCAGCTCGCCGCGGGTCTCTTCAACGGGCAGGGCTCGTGGGGCAACGGCGCCGCCATGCGGATCGCACCGCTCGGCGCCTGGTACGCCGACGACCCGGAACAGGCGACCCACCAGGCCGAGATCTCCGCGTACACCACCCACCAGCACCGCGAGGCCGTCGTCGGGACGATGGCCGTCGCCGCGGCGGCCGCCCTCGTCGCGGACCCGGCCGGTCCGCCCACGCCCGAGGCGCTGCTCGACGGTGTCGTCGCGCTCGTGCCGCGCAGCGCGGTCGGCGCCGGTCTTCGCCGGGCCCGCGACATGCTCGACTACGGCGACGCGGCGACCGTCGCGGCGGTCCTCGGCAGCGGTCGGCGTACGAGCGCGCACGACACCGTGCCGTTCGCGCTGTGGTCCGCCGCGCGGGCGCTCGGGGACTTCGAGCGGGTCTTCTGGACGACGGCCGGGGTGGGTGGTGACGTCGACACCACGTGCGCCATCGCCTGCGGGGTCGTCGCGGCGGGACCGGGCGGCGAGCCGCCCGTCGCCTGGCTCGAACAGACCGAAGAACTCCCGGACTGGGTGCCCACGGCGGCGCACTCCTAGGGAGGCCTCAAGCGCCGGCGCCGTCGTCGCAGGTCTCAGGCCGCCGGTGCCGTCGTCGCAGGTCTCAAGCGCCGTCGCCGTCCGCCGTCCCGCCGCACGGGTAGCCCGGGCGACGGGACGACGGACGGTTCCGGACGGTTCCGGGCGTTCCGGGCGCGCGTGTCACGGTCCTGCCACAGCCGGGGCCGAAACGGTTCGGCGGGGCGCCGCGCGGTTAGAGTCGGCCACTCGCAGCGCTGATCATGACAAACACAGCGCGCCGACGAGCCACCGGGACCGCCGAGCAGCCGCACGGCAGGGCGGACCGGGCCGGGAGGGGGTCCCGTGACCGACAATCCATCCGCTGAGCCGCCCAAGGACAGCCCGCCGCCGGGAAGTCCGGCGCCGAGCGCCACTCCGGCGCCGAGCACCACTCCGACGTCGAGCGCCACTCCGGCGCCGAGCGCCACTCCGACGTCGAGTGGTCCGGTGTCGGGAAGCACGACGCCGGGCGGTCCGGGTTCGGGAAGCACGACGCCGGGCGCGGTGATCGCGGGTGGTCCGCCGGCCGCGGTCGCGCCGCCGCACGGGCCGTACCGGCCGGGGCCGTACCCGCCGTACCAGACGTGGGGGCCGCCGCGGAAGCCGGCGCCCAGCAAGCTCAGGCCCCCGGCGCCGGCCGCTCCGACCTCCCCGACGCTGTGGGCCGTCGTGGCCACCGCGCTGGTGGCCTCGCTGCTGCTCAGCGGCGGCGCGGGCGCGAACCTGCTGCTCGTGGCCGTGCCCGCCACTCTCGCCGGGGCCTTCGCCGCCCGTGCGGCGGGCCGCCGACTGCGGCCCTGGACGCTGGTGTGGGCTGTCGGCGGCGCCGCGCTGCTCCTCGTACCCGTACTCAGCGACGCGGGCTGGCCGACCTTCCTCGCGATCGTCACGGCGCTGGGGCTCACCGGTTACGCGCTGCACGGCGGCCGGGGCTGGCCCAGCATGCTGTTCGGGCCGGTGGGGCTCTTCGACTCCCTCGGTACCGGCATGGCATGGACCTGGCGAGGCATGCGCGAGCGCGCCGGCGGCTCGCAGGGCCGCTGGGGCCCGGTGCTGCGCACGGTGCTCGTCGCCGTGGGTCTGCTGGTGGTCTTCGGCGCCCTGTTCGCCGGAGCCGACGCGGCCTTCGCCGATCTGCTCGGCTCCCTCATGCCCGACGTCTCGCTGGACCAGGCGCCCTGGCGGTTCCTGTGCTTCCTGCTCGGGCTGTTCGGCGCGATGGCCGTCGCCCGTACCGCCGCCGCCCCGCTGCGCTGGGACCGGCTGAGCTTCGGCCGGGGCCGGGCCCGCGGCCGGCTGGAATGGGCGCTGCCGCTCGTCGTCCTGAACCTGCTCTTCGCCGCCTTCAACGCCATCCAGCTCGCCGTGCTCTTCGGCGGCTACGACAAGGTCCTCAGCGAGACCGGTCTCACCTACGCCGAGTACGCGCGCCAGGGCTTCTGGCAGCTGCTCATGGCCACCCTCCTCACCCTCGTGGTGATCGGCCTGGCGCTGCGCTGGGCGCCCCGAGGCGACGTGCGCGACACCCGGCTCGTCCGGACCGTACTCGGCACCCTGTGCGTCCTCACCCTGGTCGTGGTCGCCTCCGCCCTGCGCAGGATGGACCTCTACGTGGACGCGTACGGGCTCACCCGGCTGCGCATCTCGGTGGCCACCATGGAGATCTGGCTCGGCGTCGCGATCCTGCTGATCATGGCGTCCGGGATCTGGGGCGCCCGGCTGCTGCCCCGCGCCCTGGCCGCGAGCGCCGCCGGCTTCGTCCTCGCCTTCGGGCTGATCCAGCCGGACGCCCTCATCGCCCAGCAGAACGTCGACCGTCACGAGCGGCTCGGCAAGATCGACGTGCGCTATCTCTCCGGACTCTCCACCGACGCCGTACCCGCCCTCGACCGGCTTCAGGGTGCCCTGCGCGACTGCGCGCTGCGGGACATCGCCGAGCGGCTGGACGAGGAGGGCGACGTGAGCTGGTACGCCACCAGCCTCTCCGAGTCCCGGGCCCGGGACATCCTCGCCGCGCGGCCCGTGAGCCGCTTCGCCTCCTGCGGCGGTGCCACCCGGGACGAGGAGTACGACCCGGACGCCGATCCGTACGACACGTACGACCCGTACGAGCCCTAGGACCGGCCCGTACCTCCTACGGCTGTACAGCTGTACAGCCGTAGGAGGTACGGCTCACGGCATTCCGGCTTCACGCTTTACGGCTTCACGGCCGTACGCGTACCGGCGTGCCCCCTCGTGCGGGAGGGGGCACGCCGTCGGCGTCATGCGACCGGGCCGGCGGCCTCCGCCTTGCCGCTGAGGGCCTCCAGATCGCTCTTGCGCACCCGGATCACCGCGACCGCCGTGACGAACGCGATCAGCACCATGGCGACCGCCGCGACGAACGCGGTCGATATGCCGGCCGTCAGCACCTCGTGCGACCACGGCGCCGGGAGCTGCTTCTCCTTGAGGAACTCCGCCTTCTGCGCGTCCGTCGCGTGCGCCAGGAAGTCCTGCGCCTGCCGCTCCCCCTCGTCCTTGCTCGCGGTGCCGAACACCGTGACCAGGATCGACAGGCCGAGGGAACCGCCCACCTGCTGCGTCGCGTTGAGCAGACCCGAGGCCGCGCCGGCCTCGTGCTGGGCGACGCCCGACACCGCGGTCAGGGTGAGGGTCACGAAGTTGAGTCCCATGCCGAAGCCGAAGGTGACCATCGGCCCGAGGACCCCGGTCGCGTAGGAGCTGTCCGGCGTGATGAAGGTCAGCCAGAACAGGCCGATGCCGGTGATCGCCGCACCGGTCACCATGAACGGCTTGGGCCCGAGCACGGGCAGCAGCCGCTGGGCGAGACCGGCGCCCACACCGATGGCGAGCGTCACCGGGAGGAAGGCGAAACCGGCGCGGATCGGCGTGTAGCCGAGCACGTTCTGCACGAACAGGACGATGAAGAAGAACATGCCGAACATGGCGGCGGCCAGGCTGAGCATGATCACGTACGTGCCGGAGCGGTTGCGGTCGGCGAACATCCGCAGCGGCGTGATGGGTTCACGGGCGCGCGACTCGACCACGGCGAAGGCCGCGAGCAGGATCACCGCGGAGACGAACGAACCGATGGTCAGCGAGTCCTTCCAGCCCTCCTCGGAGGCCCGGATGAAGCCGTAGACGAGCGCGGCCATGCCGAGGGTGGAGGAGAACGCGCCGGCCAGGTCGAAGCGGCCCGGGTGGCGCTCGGACTCGTTGATGAAGCGCGGCGTCAGGAACGCGATGAGCAGGCCGATCGGGACGTTCACGAAGAGCACCCAGCGCCAGTCGAGCCACTCGGTCAGCATGCCGCCGGCGAGCAGACCGATCGCGCCGCCGCCCGCGGACACGGCCGCGAAGACGCCGAACGCCCGGTTGCGTTCGGGACCTTCGGGGAACGTCGTCGTGATCAGGGCCAGCGACGTGGGCGAGGCGATCGCGCCGCCGACGCCCTGGAGGGCGCGCGCGGCGAGGAGCTGCCACGGCTCCTGGGCGAAACCGCCGAGGAGGGAGGCGGCGGTGAAGACCAGGATGCCGGTCAGGAACACCCGGCGGCGGCCGAGGATGTCGCCGGCCCGGCCGCCGAGCAGCAGCAGGCCGCCGAAGGTGAGGGTGTAGGCGCTGAGCACCCACGACAGGTCGGTGGTGGAGAAGGAGAGCGCCTCCTGGATGTGCGGAAGCGCGATGTTCACGATGGTGGCGTCCAGGACGACCATCAGCTGGCAGGCGGCGATGACGGTCAGCGCGATCCCCGGCCGGTTCGGATACCGGGCGGAGCCGGGACCCGGACTGCGGCCGGGATCGGTCTGGGTGTCCACCGGAGATGTTGTCACTATGTATCCCCCACGGAAGAATTTAGTGAACGCACTCGTTCACTGTCGCCCACGGTAGTGACTCCCCCTCAGGGAACGCAAGCGTTCACTGAGTGCTGCCGGGCGAGCCGTTCCGTCCCCAACAGAGAGGTTCTGATGGTTACTTCGCACTCCGAGGCCGCCGCTCGGCCGCAGGGGGCGGCGCCGCGACGGCGCGGCGCGGTACTGGAACGCGCCATTCTGGAGGCGGCCCTCGAACAGCTGAGCACGGTCGGCTGGAACGGTCTGACGATGGAGGCCGTCGCCTCCGGCGCCCAGACCGGCAAGGCCGCCGTCTACCGCCGCTGGCCGTCCAAGGAGGACCTGGTCGCGGATGCGCTCAGGGCCGGGCTCCCCGCCCTCGACGACGCACCCGACCACGGCGGGGTGCGCGAGGACCTCTACCAGCTGTGCGGCCGGGTGCGGGCCGTCATGTACTCGAAGCCCGGCTTCGCCCTGCGTGCGGTGCTTCACGAATGCGACCACGAGGCCGCCGACCGCTTCCACGAACTGATCACGACCGCGGTGACCGAACCCTCGCAGCGGCTGCTGCGCGAGGTGATCGAGCGCGGCATCGCCCGGGGCGAGGTACGCGAGGACGCGGCCCACGAGATCGTCTTCGACGTGATCCCGGCGCTGATGATGTACCGGTCGAAGGTGTGCGCCAGCGAATGGAGCGACGCCGAGCTCGCCGAGATGATCGATTTGGTGATGATGCCGCTGCTGCGGCGCTAGGGCGGCGTCAGGGCGCGTCGGGGCGGCGCGGGGGCTGGGCCCCGCGTCGTAATGGGCGGGGTCTGGTTCGTGAGGGAGGGCGGGGTTCGGTTCGTGAGAGGGGTCGGGGTCCGGTTCGTGAGGGGAAGGGCCGGGTCCGCGAAGGGGTCCCGCCAGTGGTCGGGGTCGGTCCGCGGGCGGTCGGGTTCCGGTCGGGTTCCGGACGACTTCCGGGCGGGTCCGGACGGCGGAGGGGTATCCGGGTACCGAGGCAGGCGCCCACCGGCGTAATCTGACAAGCGCCATGCCGTACGAACCACCCACCCACAGCGTCGAGCGCTCGATCCGGGCGACCACCGGTGCCAAGATCGTTGCCGGGATCGACGAGGTCGGACGCGGGGCGTGGGCCGGTCCCGTCACCGTGTGCGCCGCCGTCACCGGCCTGCGCCGCCCGCCCGCCGGGCTCACCGACTCCAAGCTGCTCACCCCCAAGCGCCGCACCGAACTCGCCGTCGAACTCGAGCAGTGGGTCACGGCGTACGCGCTGGGCGACGCCTCTCCGACCGAGATCGACGAGCTCGGCATGACCGCCGCGCTGCGGCTGGCCGCGATCCGCGCGCTGGAGGGCCTGCCGGTCCGGCCCGACGCGGTGATCCTCGACGGCAAGCACGACTACCTGGGCAGCCCCTGGCAGGTCCGTACGGTGATCAAGGGCGACCAGTCCTGTGTCGCCGTCGCCGCCGCCTCCGTGATCGCCAAGGTCCGCCGGGACACGCTGATGGCCACCCTCGGGACCGAGACGGACGACTGCGCCGCGTACGCCTTCGGAGACAACGCGGGCTACCCCTCGCCGGTCCACAAGGCCGCGCTGGAAGAGCTCGGACCCACCGCGTACCACCGGCTCTCCTGGGCCTACCTCGACGCGATGCCCCGCTGGCGGCACCTCAAGAAGGTGCGCCTCTCGGCCGAGGCCGCCGCACTCGAAAGCGGGGGTCAACTCGGCTTCGACTTCTGACTTCCGGCTTCTGGATTCCGGTCCCTGACACCCGGCACGGCCCTCTGCGGACCGCTCCGGCAGAACCCTTCCAGCAGTCGGGGCGCCCTTGTGCGCCCACCCGCCGGAGCCATGTGCGACGGCGTTTGATAGACATCCACCCATGCCTCTCAATCCCGAGGAGCCTCAGATTCACGAGAGCGCCCAGGGTCCCCGCGCGACCGCGGCCGCAGACCGCCCCGTGCCGACCCCCCGACCCGTACCCGGCCCGCGTTCCGCGGCCTCCCCGCGCCCGGGCCGTCCCGGCCCCGGTCCGGCCAGGCCCGCACCGCCGGTGCCCCGACCGCCCGCTGCCGGACCGGTACCCGCAGACCGTACGGAGAATCGTTCCGACCGGCGGACCGAACCGCAGATCCAGCTGATCCCCGCGCCCGTCGACGGTGCCGTCGACGCGGCCGAGGAGGCGGTGGACCTGCTCCTCGAGTCCGGCCGCGCACCCGGCGACGTCCTGGTGCTCACCACCGGCGACCAGCACCCGTGGGCGGCGCACGAGCTGTCCTTCGGCGAGGACGCCTACTGGGCGCAGCAGGACACCCGCGAGGACGTGTTCTTCGCGGACGCGGCCGCCGTCTCCCGGGCCGCCGCCCGGCCCGTGGTGGTCGTCGCCGTCAACGGCGGCACCGACGAGGCCGTCGCCCGTCGGCTGCCCGAAGCGATGCGGCGGGCGACCGCCCTGCTGATCGTCTGCGGCGACCCCGAGCGGGTCAACGCCGCGCTCGGCGCCGGCGTCTGAGACGACCCGGGCCGGGCGGATGGCGTAGAGCATCACGGCGGTCGGCCGCCTGGCAACCGACGTTCGGGCAACTGCTCTTCCGGCGACCGCCGTTACGGCAACGGCCGCCCGGGTCCCGGCCGCTCTGGCAGCGATCCCGGCCGCTCTGGCAGCGATCCCGGCCGCTCTCCAACGGTCCCGGCCGCTCTGGCAGCGGCCGGGGAGGTGGCCTCCGGGCGGGCGTCGGCCGGGCGGGTGGCGTCCGGGCGGGCATCGGCCCGGCACGTGGTGTTCGGGCGGGGTGGCCGCCAGGCGGATGGCGTTCAGACGTGTCATGCCCAGACGTGTCATGCCCAGACATGTGGCGTCCAGACGTGTGGCGTCCAGACGTCTGGCGTCCAGACGTCTGGCGTCCAGACGTCTGGCGGCCGGAGAGCCGTCGGCTCGGACCGCCGTTCCTTCAGCGGGCAGCGGCCCGGCGCAGTGGCTCGGGGGCGCCGCTCGCGATCCGCGGGACCAGCAGGTCGAGCGCCGGGTCCTCGCCCAGCGGCGTGGGCCGCGAGTCGGAACTCGGCCTGCGACCGCCCCGGCCCTCGCCGAGCACCTGCCAACCGGCGCCGGTCAGCGTGATGTAAGCGCCGCAGCGCAGCCCGTGGAGCGTGCACGCGTCCCGCAGCCCCCACATCCAGGCGCCGTCCTCCTCGGTCCACCGCTCGTCGCCCTCGCGGCAGTAGAGCAGCACGGCCGTGCGCACCGGGGCGCGCCGGCGCAGGTCGTGCGGGATGACCCGGCGCAGGTGCGCGAGGAGCGCGTTGCGGAACTCCCAGCCGTCCGCGGGGGCCGGCCGGCGGACGAACGAGGCGCTGGCCGCGAGCCGTTCCTCGTGGTCGAGCACGGCGACCACGGCCGTCGAGGGCGTGGGCCGGTGCCTCGAGTGCAGACCGCTGACGACCTCACGGGGGTTGCGCAGCAGCGGGATCCCGGCGGAGGCCCACTCGGCCGGTTCGAGCATCCGAGCGAGGCGGCTGGCCGACCCGGACGACGAGTTGACCGGAGTGGTCGAGGGCGGAGCGAATCCGAGGGTCACGATCCTCCCTTCGGATACGCGCCCGCTCCGCGGGCAGGGTCGGATGAGGGCGCACCACGGCACGGTCAACGGACCGCGTTGGGCGTGCGGGGTGGATTTCCAATTCTTCCCTGGCCCGTGCGCGGGCGGCAACGAGCAATTGAGGCCGCTGACTGGAATGAACCGGTATGACTCTCATATCCCTGCCCAGTTACCCATTGTTCACGCTCTGTTCCGTATACGGACAGGAAGCGCGGGCGTACGCCCGGTGTCGTGCGCCGTGTGCGCCGTTACGGGTGGTCACAGGCGGTGAAGTGGCCGACTGTCGGTGCCATCGGGTTGCATGGGGTGCATGGAGAACCTGGACCGCCTGGACCACCCGAACGACCCGGATCTGCGCACCGAGGCCGACACCGTCCTCGCCGAGCTGGTCGGCGACCCGGGAGGCTCCGCGCGACTGCGCGAGGACCAGTGGCAGGCGGTCGAGGCGCTGGTACGGGAGCGCCGGCGAGCCCTCGTGGTGCAGCGCACCGGCTGGGGCAAGTCCGCGGTCTACTTCGTCGCCACCGCGCTGCTGCGCCGCCGCGGCGCGGGGCCCACGGTCATCGTCTCGCCGCTCCTCGCCCTGATGCGCAATCAGGTCGAGGCGGCGGAGCGGGCGGGCATCCGGGCCCGCACCATCAACTCGGCCAATCCGGAGGAGTGGGACGCCATCCACGAGGAGGTCGAGCGCGGCGCGACGGACGTTCTTCTGGTCAGCCCCGAGCGGCTCAACTCCGTGGACTTCCGCGAGCAGCTGCTGCCGAGGCTCGCGGCCACGACCGGTCTTCTCGTGGTCGACGAGGCCCACTGCATCTCCGACTGGGGGCACGACTTCCGGCCCGACTACCGGCGGTTGAGGGCGATGCTCGCCGAACTCGCGCCCGGAGTGCCGGTGCTCGCGACGACGGCGACCGCCAACGCGCGAGTCACCGCCGACGTGGCCGAGCAGCTCGGCACCGGAGCCGGTGAGGCGCTCGTGCTGCGCGGTCCGCTGGAGCGGGAGAGCCTGCGTCTCGGGGTGGTCCGGCTTCCGGACGCCGCGCACCGCCTCGCCTGGCTCGCCGAGCACCTGGACGAGCTGCCGGGGTCCGGAATCGTCTACGCGCTGACGGTGGCGGCGGCCGAGGAGGCCACCGCCTACCTGCGGCAGCGCGGCTTCGCCGTGGCCTCCTACACCGGCCGTACGGAGAACGCCGACCGGCTGCAGGCCGAGGCCGACCTCTTGGGCAACCGGGTCAAGGCGCTGGTCGCGACCTCGGCCCTGGGCATGGGCTTCGACAAGCCGGACCTCGGTTTCGTGCTGCACCTCGGTTCCCCGTCCTCCCCGATCGCGTACTACCAGCAGGTCGGCCGCGCGGGCCGCGGCGTCGACCACGCCGACGTGCTGCTGCTGCCGGGCAAGGAGGACGAGGCCATCTGGCGCTACTTCGCCGACACCGCCTTCCCTCCCGAGGCGCAGGTCCGCCAGACCCTCGCGGCGCTCGCCGAGGCGGGCAGGCCGCTGTCCGTGCCGGCCCTGGAGGCGGCCGTCGACCTGCGCCGCAGCCGCCTGGAGACCATGCTGAAGGTCCTGGACGTGGACGGCGCGGTGAAGCGGGTGAAGGGCGGCTGGATCTCGACCGGCGCCCCTTGGACGTACGACAGCGAGCGCTACGCCTGGGTGGCGCGGCAGCGGGCCGCCGAGCAGCAGGCGATGCGTGACTACGTGGACACCACCGAGTGCCGGATGGAGTTCCTGCGCCGGCAGCTCGACGACGAGGGCGCGGCGCCCTGCGGCCGCTGCGACAACTGCGCGGGACCCTGGGCGGATTCCGCCGTCTCCGCCGAGACCCTGACCGCGGCGGAGAAGGAACTCGACCGCCCCGGAGTGGAGGTCGAGCCGCGCCGCATGTGGCCGACCGGGATGCCGGCCCTGGGCGTCGACCTCAAGGGGCGGATCCCGGCGGGCGAGCAGTGCGCCACCGGCCGCGCGCTGGGGCGGCTCTCCGACATCGGCTGGGGCAACCGGCTGCGCCCGCTGCTTGCCGAGCACGCGCCGGACGGCCCCGTGTCCGACGACGTGCTGCGGGCCGCGGTGGCGGTGCTCGCCGACTGGGCCCGGTCTCCGGGCGGCTGGGCGTCGGGCGCGGCGGACGCCGAGGACCGGCCGGTGGGAGTGGTGGCCCTGCCGTCGATGTCCCGGCCGCAGTTGGTGGGTTCGCTCGCGCGCGGCATCGCGAACGTCGGCCGCCTGCCGTTCCTGGGCGCGCTGACGTACACCACCGAGGACGGTGCGTACGCGGCCCGCCGCAGCAACTCCGCCCAGCGGCTGCGGGCGCTCTCCGGGGCCCTCACCGTCCCCGAGGAGCTGGCCGCCGCCCTGCGTGACGCACCCGGCCCGGTGCTGCTCGTGGACGACTTCACCGACTCCGGCTGGACCCTCGCCGTCGCCGCCCGCCTGCTGCGCCGCGCGGGCAGCGGCCCGGTCCTGCCGCTGGTCCTCGCGGCGGCGGGCTGACGCGTGGAGTGACGGGGGCGCCGCGCGAGGGCTCCATCATCCGGCTACGAGTGACCGGGTCGCCACCCCTGTGGATAACTCGCACTTCCGGCATGAACGCCTCAACCGGCAGTTATCCACAGGGGTTTCGCGATCGCGGCGATCGCGGGATCGTCGTGACCATGAACACGAACCACCACGATTCCCATGGATCCCACGACTCCCACGACTCGCATGGCTCGCGCGGATCCCGCGGCTCTCGCGGATCTCACGGCCCGTCAGCAACCGAGCAGATCACCCTGCGCGGCCCGGCCGAACTGGCCGACGCCCTGCCGTTCATGCTCGGCTTCCATCCCAGCGACTCCGTCGTCCTCGTCGCGCTCCACGGTGAGCACGGACGTTTCGGCGGTCGGGTCAGGGTCGGCATTCCTGGTTCGCCGCGCGAATGGCCCGCCATCGCCGAGCATCTGGCCGAATGCCTCGTCGAAGGCTCCGGCCGGCGCGGCGACCGCCCCGACGCCATCGTCGTCTTCCTCTGCCAGGACCCAGGGCCCGGCGAGACGGGCCGACGGGTGATGGAACGACTGCGTCCCTTCGCGCAGCGCCTGCGCACCGCCTGCGGGGCGCTCGACATCCCGGTCCTCGAAGCCCTCTGCATCTCCGACGGCCTCTACTTCTCCTACTGCTGCCCGGACGCCCGCTGCTGTCCGCCCGACGGCACACCCCTGGCCCTTTCCGGTACGTCGGTGATGGCAGCGTCCGCCGCCTACGCCGGCATCCAGGTGCGCGGCACCCTCAAGGAGATGGAGGCCCGGCTGAAGCCGGCGGGGACCGAGGACGAAGCGGTCCACCGAGCCGCGCTGAACGAGGCCGCGACGGTCATCGTCCCGCGGATCCTCGACGGGCCCGCGAGCGGTGTCGGCCGGCGGGAGACGCGCGAGACCACCCTCGGCCTGGCCCGGTGCCTCATCGAGCGGTTCGCCGGGTCGCGCGAGACTCCGGTATCCCGGCCCACGGGCAGCCCGGGCGTCGCACGGCCGGGGCTCACCGGTCATGTGCTCACGATCCCTCCGGCGGGCACGGCGACGTCGGACGCCAGGGACGACGGTCTGCTCACGCCCGACGAGGCCGCCACGCTGATCCTCGGACTCCAGGACCGCGACACCCGCGACCAGGCAGCCGAGTGGATGGAGGGCCCGGAGGCCGCTCCCGCGCTACGGCTCTGGCGCGCCCTGTCGCGGCGTTGCGTGCCGCCCTACCAGGAGTACGCGGCGGCCCCGCTGACTCTCGCCGGCTGGGTCGCCTGGTCCACCGGCGACGAGCCCTCCGCCCGGGTCGCCCTCGGACTCGCCCTCGAGGCCGACCCCGACTACCTCTTCGCCCGGCTGCTCCACCAGGCGTGCAACGAGGGGCTCGACCCCGAGGCGCTGCGCGAGTGCCTGCGCAAGGAACGCGACGCGCGCCTTGCCGCCGAACGGCGGCGAAGGGTGGACACCAGGGAACCCGCCCTCGATGCCGGCTTCGATCCCGGCCTTGGTCATGCTTCCGGCTCCGGCGTCGACCTCGGCAAAGCTCTCGGTCCAGGTTCCGGCGCCGACACCGGCACCGGCACCGGCACCAGGACCGGCATCGACATCGGCACTCTCGGCGGCTCCGATTCCGCCACCGGGGCCGGGGCCGGGGCAGCGGACGACCTCGACCTCCGCAACCGCTCTGTCGCCGGTCCCGACGCCGGTAAGGGTGCCAGTGCCAGTGCCAGTGCCGGTTCCGGTGCGGGTCACCACGCCGACGCTGGTCCCGATGCCGGTCCCGACACCGGTCCTGGTGCGGGTGCCGACCGCAGCGGGCCGTCCGACCGTCGCGGGTTGTCCGACCGCGGCGGCGCCCGCCCGAAGAGTCCCGCGGTCTCCGCGGCGGCGCGGGCCCTGCAGCGGCAGCGGGCGCGGCAGACGGCCCGGCGGGCGGCACGTCGGACAGGGGCGCGGGCTGCCGAACTCCGTTCGCCCCGGAAGGCCGCGGTGCGGCGGCCCGGGCGGCGTGGGGCGAGGAGCGGGACATGAGGGCCGTGACCCGTCGGGCCGGAGCGGCGTTCACCTCTGTGGCGGTCCCGCAGGAGCCGAGCCGCCGACCCCCGGCCGGACCGGCGGACCGCCGGGACCGGCCGCGAGGACCCGGTCACGGCCCCGTCCGGGCCCTGCCGGGCCGTCAGGACCGCACAGAGAGCGCCGCGCACCCGCCATGGCCCCCAGCCCCGCCCAGGCCCCCGGACCCTCCACCGGACACCCGTCCCACCCGGGAGCGCCACCACACGGACCGGGCGGTGCGGCGGCCCGGCACGGCGAGTTGCCGGCCGCCCACGACGCCCTCGTCGGTGTCGCCCTGCCCGCCCTCGCTGTCAGCCCACGGCACGGACAGCTCACCGGCGCCGGCTTCGAAGGAGTGTTCCTCGCCGGGCGCAGGCTCCTCTCGCGCTGCGTCCTGCGCGTCGCAGGACGCGAACCGCTCCCGCTTCAGAGCCGCGCGTCCGGTGCCGAGCGAGCCGACTTCGTGGGTGTCCTGCGCGCGCCCGGGGACCTCGGGCCCGACCCCGGCCTCGTCGTCGAGCGCAGCCGCGACGCGGACGGGACCGAGCGGATCACCCTGCGCAGCTCCGCCCTCCGGCCGGTGCGGATCCCCGTGGAGCTCGCTCTGGGCACGGATCTCGCGGATCTGGGCGCGGTGGCGGCCGGGCGGCCGGGGCCCGAGCTCTCCGCCAGTGTTCACGGCACCGGACTCCGCTGGACGGCCGCCGACGGCACCGCCGTCACCGTGTCGGCCGACCCGCCGCCCAGCGACGCGCTGGGGGCGGCCGGAGTGCTCCGCTGGGACGCCGAACCGGCTCCCGGCGCCCCCTTCGTCCTCACCCTCCGTGTTCGCGGCGAGCGCGCCGGCCGGCAGCAGCCGCCCGGTTCGGGGCGGCCCGGTGGGCACGTCCTCGCCGACGCCGCCGCCGAGGGCGACGATCCTCGCCTCGGTCCGCTGCTGCGCGCCTGCGTCGCCGATCTGCGCGCGCTCCTTCAGCGCGATCCCGCGCATCCCGCCGACGTCCACCTCGCGGCCGGGATCCCGTGGCGCTGCGGACCTGTCACCGCCGAGGCCCTGTGGGCCGCGCGCATGGCGCTCCCGCTGGGCACCCGGCTCGCCGCGACCACCCTGCGGGCCCTCGCCCGCACGCAGCTCGGCGGCACCGGCCCCGGTGCCGGGCGCATCCCCGGGCCGCTCCGGGACGCGGGCCCTCTCCTGCCGCCGCGGTGCACCGGTGTCGAGGCCACGCTCGCCTTCCCCGCCGTGCTGGCCGAGGCCCGGCGCTGGGGACTGCCGGAGCAGGACCTCGCGGAACTGCTGCCCGCCGCGGAGCGCTGTCTCGACTGGCTGCGCGGCGTCGTCGACGACAGCGGATTCGTGCCCGACCCGTGGCCCGCCGGGCCCGCGCGGGCCGAGACGCAGGCCCACGCGCACCGCGCGGCCGTGCTCGGTGCCGATCTGCTCGACGCCTGCGGGCGGCCCCGTGGGGACGGGTGGCGGGAGTGGGCCCGTGCGCTGCGTGAGCGGTTCCGCGCCCGGTTCTGGCTCGACGACCCGGCGGGCGGCCGTCCGCTGCTCGCCCGTCTGCCCGACGGCCGGCCGGTGCCGCAGCTGGGCGGCTGGGCCGCGCATCTCCTGGACACCGGGCTCACGGCCGCCGGCCGGCCCGCGCCGGGGCTGCTCGACAAGGCGCGGACGGAGCGGCTGGCCCGGCTGCTCGCCTCCCCGGCTCTCGACTCGGGCTGGGGGCTGCGCGGGCTCGGCGAGAAGGAGCCCGGCTATCAGCCGTTCGGGCACCGGTCGGGAGCGGTGCGGACCCACGAGACGGCGATCGCCGTCGCGGGGCTCGCCGCGGCCGGGCACGAGAGCGAGGCCGCCGCTCTGCTGCGCGGCGCACTCGACGCCGCGGAGGCCTTCGAGTTCCGGCTGCCGGAGATGTACGCGGGGGAGCGGCGTACGTCCGGTGCCCCGCCGGTGCCGCACCCGGCCGCGTGCCGTCCCGCCGCGGTGGCCGCCGCCTCCGGTGTGCACCTTCTGACCGCCGCTCTCGGGATCCGTCCCGACGCCCCGGGCCGCACGGTCGCACTGCATCCCGTGCGCTCGGCCCCGCTCGGCGAGGTGCGGCTGTCGGGCCTGGTGGTCGCCGGTGCTCCGTTCGCGGCCCGCGTCGGCCGGCTCGGTCTGGGCATGGTCGAGGAGGCGGCCGCGGGCCTCCAGCTGGGTGTGTGACCGCAGCGGCGAAGAAGTGGGAGCGGATCCCTCCGGCGGACGTGTTTATCGTCAGGAAGACGACTATGATCACGGGCATGTCTCCCTACGACCCGTCGGCCTTTCCGCCCTTCGCTGTCACCGTCGATCTGGTCGTGCTCACCGTGCGGCGCCACTCTCTGTGCGCCCTGATCGTGAAACGGGGGGAGCCGCCCTTCCAGGGACGCTGGGCGCTGCCGGGCGGGTTCGTGCGCGACGACGAGGATCTCGACGCCGCCGCGGCGCGCGAGCTGGTCGAGGAGACCGGGCTGTGCGTCCACGACCCGGGTACCCCGCAGCCCGAGCCGGGCAACGGCGCGCACCTGGAGCAGCTGGCGACGTACGGGGCGCCGGACCGTGATCCGCGGATGCGCGTGGTGAGCGTGGCGCACCTCGCGCTCGCCCCCGACCTGCCCGCGCCGCGCGCCGGCGGGGACGCCAACAGTGCCCGCTGGGCGCCGGTCGAGGAGCTGATCGGTCAGGACGGCGCCGCCGAGCGGGAGGGTGAGCAGCCGGTGCCGCTCGCCTTCGACCACGCCCGGATCCTCGCCGACGGCGTGGAGCGTGCCCGCTCCAAGATCGAGTACTCGTCCTTGGCCACGGCCTTCTGCCCGCCGGAGTTCACGGTCGGCGAGCTCCGCCGGGTCTACGAGGCGGTCTGGGGAGTGGCCCTGGACCCGCGCAACTTCCACCGCAAGGTGACCGGCACGCCCGGCTTCCTGGTTCCGGCGGGCGGCACCACGACCCGGCAGGGCGGCCGGCCCGCGCAGCTGTTCCGTGCTGGTGGAGCGACGTTGCTGAACCCGCCGATGCTTCGCCCGGAGGTCTGACCGGCGCGCGGGAGGCCGCTCCGCGCCGCCAACCCTGCGCCAAAAGTCCGAAATGTGGCGTTATCTTGCTGGGATAGCCGCCCTGCCGCGGAGCGGTCTCACCTACCCGCGAGAGAAGCGATGCTCCAGGCCATCGGACTCACCAGCACCCCCCGCCGGGACCGCCCGCCCGCCGTGGACGACCTCACCTTCGAGGCATCCGCCGGCACTGTCACCGCCCTGCTCGGGCCGGCCGGCGCCGGCAAGACGACGGCCCTGCGCCTCATGCTCCAGCTCGAACCGGGCCGTGGCATCACCTACTTCCGGGGCCGCCCGCTGCACCGCGTCGCCCACCCGGCCCGGGAGGTCGGCGTGCTGCTCGGCGACGTCCCCGGCCACCCTTCGCGTACCCTGCGCAGCCAGCTCCGCATGCTCTGCGCCGCCGCCGGGGTTCCCGGCGCCCGCGCGGACGACATGCTGCGGGTCGTGGGGCTCACTGGCGTCCACGACCAGCGGATCGGCACCCTGCCGCGGGGCATGGACCGACGACTGGGCCTGGCCTCGGCCCTGTTGGGCGACCCGCACACCCTGCTGCTCGACGAGCCCGCCGCCGGGCTCTCCGTACGCGAGAGCGCCTGGCTGTACGACATCCTGCGCACCCATGCCGACGAGGGCGGCACCGTCCTGTACACGACCGCCGACCCCAAGGACCCCGCCCGCAACGCGGACCGGGTCGTCACCCTCGACGGCGGGCGCCTCCGTGCCGACCAGGACGCCGCGGAGTTCGCCCGCACCCGGCTGCGCCCACGGGTCGCCGTCCGCACCCCGCACGCCGCCCGGCTCGCCGCCGTCCTCACCCAGGAGTCCCGTGCCGCCCGGCGCCCCGTGGAGGTGGTGACCGAGGGCGGCAACCGGCTCTCCGTCTACGGCAGCGACTGCGCGAGCGTCGGCGAGAGCGCGTTCCGCAACGGCGTCCTCATCCACCAACTCGCCGACGAGACCGGCGACACCCGCCCCACCCCGCAGCCGCCCGCCCGGTCCGGCCCCGGCGCCCCCGCCTCGGATCCCTCCGCCTCGGACGCCCCCGCCTCGGACCCCTCCGCCTCGGACGCCCCGGCAGGGGACTCCGGGCGCGACGACGGCAAGGCCCGGTCCGCCCGCCCTGCCCCGGCGCCCCGCTCGCCCCGCTCGCACCGGGCGCCCCCCCGCTCCCCGCTCCGCCCACTGCGCTACGAGATCCGCCGCCTCCTCGGCGTGCCGTCCACACCGCTCGTCGCCGCGGGCGTGCTGATGGTGTCCGTGACCCTGGCCGTCCTGCTCGCGCGCAGCGGGCGGACGCCGCTGCCCGCGGTCCTGGCCGGCTGGCCGGCCGTCTCCCCGCTGCCGCCCGCGGCGCTCGGCGCGGGGCTCCTCGGCGCCTTCTCCTTCGGTGAGGAGTACCGCTACCCGGCGCTGACGACCGGACGCGGCACCGTTCCTCGCAGGCTCGGCCTCCTCCTCGCCAAACTGACGGTCTCGGCGGCCGTCGGCGCGTTCCTCGCGGTGCTCGTGGCCGTGGCCGACCTCGAGGCCCTGCGGTTCGTCTACGGCGGCGAGTTGGTGCCCGTACCGCCGAACTGGCCCACCCTGTGCGCGAATTGGTTCGGCCTGGTGGTCGGCTGCGCCTGGGCCGGGCTGCTCGGCGCGGGCGTCTTCCGGGCCGCGGCCGCCGGTGTCGCCGCCGTGCTCGCCGTGCCGGTGGTCTTCGCCCCGCCGCTGCAGCGGGTGCTCGCGGGAGTGCCGGGCCGTACCGTCGCCGGACTCCCGGCACGCCTGAGGGAGTTCGCCAGCATCGAGTGGTCGTCCGCCGCCGACCGCTGGGTGATGGGGGCGCTGCGGGTGGTGGGGCAGCCCGTGGGAGTGGCCCTGGGGCTGACGTTGACGGTCCTGCTCTGTGCCTATGTGCTCACCGGCCGCCACAGCCGTGCCCGTTGGTGATCACCTTTGGTTCGAAAGTTTCCGTTTCAGCGGCAACTGCCTTGAGAATTGCCCGTTATGTCCGATAAATCGTCAATTGCGCATGGGGTGCCGATCACCCTTTCGTGTGCTTTTCACCAAAGACCTCAAGGGGCACCGGAGCCACGCCGACAAAGGATGCGTGAGTACCCTTGCGCACACGATGATGACCCCCGCCCGCCCCGTCGAGTCCGGCCTCGGCGCCCCGGGTGATCTCGACCGCTACCCCTACGCGGAGGCGCCCGGAGCCGACCGCGTCGGCCCGCCGGCCTGGGAGGCGACCGAGGACCTCGGCCGGGTCGGCCGCAGGGCCGCCGGCAGCCGCGGCCGCGGGCTCCACGGACAGCTCGTCCAGCAGCTCGGCCAGATGATCGTCTCCGGCGACCTCGGCGCCGACCGCCCCCTCGTCCCCGAGGAGATCGGCCAGCGCTTCGAGGTGTCGCGCACCGTGGTCCGCGAGTCGCTGCGCGTGCTCGAGGCCAAGGGCCTGGTGAGCGCCCGCCCCAACGTCGGCACCCGCGTCCGGCCGGTCAGCGACTGGAACCTGCTCGACCCGGACATCATCGAGTGGCGCGCCTTCGGCCCGCAGCGCGACGACCAGCGCCGCGAGCTGAACGAGCTCCGCTGGACCATCGAGCCCCTCGCCGCGCGCCTCGCCGCCGGTCACGGCCGCGAGGACGTCCAGCAGCGCCTCTCCGACATGGTCGAGATCATGAGCCACGCGTACGCCCAGGGCGACGGCATCACCTTCTCCCGCGCCGACGCCGAGTTCCACGCGCTCCTCATCCAGCTCGCCGGCAACCGGATGCTCGAGCACCTCTCCGGCATCGTCGCCGCCGCGCTCCAGGTCTCCGGGGCCCCCGCCACCGGCTGCGACCGCCCGAGCGAGAGCTGCCTCGCGCACCACGCCCGGATCGTCGACGCCCTCGCCGCCGGCGACGCCCTCGGCGCCGAGACGGCCATGCGCCAGCTGCTGACCGTCCACCCCGAGGTGGAGCGCGTCGTGCCGGCTCCCCGCGGGAACTGATCCGCGAGCCGTGGCCAGCAGTGCCGTGACGCACGCATCGCGTGCCGCCGGACCCGAGCGGAGCCCGGGGGCGGACATCGCCCCCGGGTGCGCCCGGGCCCGGCGGTGTGATCCTGTGACGTTCCGGATGGTTCATGGCGGATTCGCCGCAAATGCGGTGTGACTCGGGCCACGCGGATTGGGCGTAACACTCCTCGAAGCCGCGCGATGACCTAAGAGGTGACAGCCGAGGAAGGAATACAGCAGCCGCTCGTGGCGCTGTGCAGTTCCCCGGTCCAGCCCGCGCCGTCGGCACATTCCCGCCCGACGGTCGTCGGCTCCGGCCCGATCCAGGGCGGGGCCGGAAGCCGTTTTCCATCGTTCCGAGAGGTTGTTCGTGTCGGCCAGCACATCCCGTACGCTCCCGCCGGAGATCGCCGAGTCCGAGTCTGTGATGGCGCTCATCGAGCGGGGAAAGGCTGATGGGCAGATCGCCGGCGATGACGTGCGTCGGGCCTTCGAGGCTGACCAGATTCCGCCAACCCAGTGGAAGAATGTTCTGCGCAGCCTCAATCAGATCCTCGAGGAAGAGGGTGTGACGCTGATGGTCAGTGCAGCGGAGTCGCCGAAGCGCGCCCGCAAGAGCGTCGCAGCGAAGAGCCCGGCCAAGCGCACCGCCACCAAGACCGTCACCGCCAGGACGACCGTGACGAAGACCGTCTCGGCCGCCGGTGCGGCCCCGGCGGCCGAGAGCGCGGACCCGGCCGAGGAGGCCGCGGCGCCGGCCAAGAAGGCGGCCGCCAAGAAGACCGTCGCCAAGAAGGCGGCGGCGAAGAAGACCGTCGCCAAGAAGACGGCGGCGAAGAAGACCAGCGCCAAGAAGGACGAGGACGAGATCCTCGAGGGCGAGGACCTGCTCGAGGACGTCGCGCCCGGCAAGGACGAGGAAGAGACCGAGGGCGAGAGCAAGGGCTTCGTCCTGTCCGACGAGGACGAGGACGACGCGCCCGCGCAGCAGGTCGCCGTCGCCGGTGCCACCGCGGACCCGGTGAAGGACTACCTCAAGCAGATCGGCAAGGTCCCGCTGCTCAACGCCGAGCAGGAGGTCGAGCTCGCCAAGCGCATCGAGGCCGGTCTGTTCGCCGAGGACAAGCTGGCGAACTCCGACAAGATCGCCCCGAAGCTCAAGCGCGAGCTGGAGATCATCGCCGAGGACGGCCGCCGCGCCAAGAACCACCTCCTGGAGGCCAACCTCCGTCTGGTGGTCTCGCTGGCCAAGCGCTACACCGGTCGCGGCATGCTCTTCCTGGACCTGATCCAGGAGGGCAACCTGGGTCTGATCCGCGCCGTCGAGAAGTTCGACTACACCAAGGGCTACAAGTTCTCCACGTACGCCACCTGGTGGATCCGTCAGGCGATCACCCGCGCCATGGCCGACCAGGCCCGCACCATCCGCATCCCGGTGCACATGGTCGAGGTCATCAACAAGCTCGCCCGCGTGCAGCGCCAGATGCTCCAGGACCTGGGCCGCGAGCCCACCCCGGAGGAGCTGGCCAAGGAACTCGACATGACCCCCGAGAAGGTCATCGAGGTCCAGAAGTACGGCCGCGAGCCGATCTCGCTGCACACCCCGCTGGGCGAGGACGGCGACAGCGAGTTCGGTGACCTCATCGAGGACTCCGAGGCGGTCGTCCCGGCCGACGCGGTCAGCTTCACGCTGCTGCAGGAGCAGCTCCACTCGGTGCTCGACACCCTCTCCGAGCGCGAGGCCGGCGTGGTCTCCATGCGCTTCGGCCTGACCGACGGCCAGCCGAAGACGCTCGACGAGATCGGCAAGGTCTACGGCGTGACGCGTGAGCGCATCCGCCAGATCGAGTCGAAGACCATGTCGAAGCTGCGTCACCCGTCGCGCTCGCAGGTGCTGCGCGACTACCTCGACTGAGCCTGCCCGTCGGCAGACCCGGACGAGCGACGCGTACGACGAACGAAGGGCCCGGTTCCCTACGGGGAAGCCGGGCCCTTCGGCGTGTGCGCGGGTGCACGGAAGGCTCGGCTGGACGACTCTGGGTGAACCGACATCACCGGAGAGTCAGGAGGCTCCATGCGTCGTCCCATCGCCCGAGCATTGACCGGTGCCCTGGGCATGATCGCGGCGGCGGCGGGACCGCTCGCCGCCGCGGCACCAGCGGCCGCCGACAGCGTCGTGGTCGGCGGGCAGCCGACCCGGATCACCGAGGCGCCATGGGTCGTGGCCCTTTCCAGCCGTGACCGGTTCGGAGGTACGCGGGCGGGCCAGTTCTGCGGAGGGGTCGTCGTGGCTCCCACCAAGGTGCTCACCGCGGCGCACTGCCTGGGCCGCGAGGTCCTGGGCGGCGAGCCGTGGCAGCTGTCCGACTTCAAGGTGATCGCGGGACGCACCTCGCTGCGCGGGCAGGGCGGCCAGGAGGTCCGGATCTCCGGGACCTGGGTCAACCCGGACTACGACCGGTGGAGCAACTCCGGCGATCTGGCGGTGCTGACGCTGGAGAAGGCGCTGCCGGCGTCGTACGTGATCGAGGTGGCCCGGCCCGACGACGCGGCGCTCGCGCCGGGGACGGCGGCCACCGTGTACGGCTGGGGGGACACCACCGGCAAGGGGACGTACGCGATGTCGCTGCGGTCCGCGCGGGTGCAGGTGCTGCCCGACGCGTCCTGCGAGCGGGCTTACCCGGGCGGTCCGGGTGCCTCGTACCGCGGTGACACGATGCTCTGCGCCGGAGACCCCGGCGGCGGCAGGGACGCCTGCCAGGGGGACAGCGGCGGGCCGCTGGTGGCCAAGGGCCGGCTGATCGGTCTGGTGTCGTGGGGAAGCGGCTGCGGACAGGCGGAGAACCCCGGGGTCTACACGCGGGTCCCGGTGGTGCTGCCCAGCCGCATCTGAGCCGGCGTCGGGAGCCCGAAGGGCTATGGGCCCGAGGGGCACCTTTGTGGGCCCCGACGGTGCGTCGACATGGCTACGGGCGCCGACAGACCGGCACGGCTACGGCGCAGCCTCCCACGGGCGCAGCCGCCCAGCCGCGGCCACGACCGCCGAACGGAGTCGTGATGCTGCGTCAACGGCCCGTGACGGTACGAGAACGGGCGGCCACCCCCCTGGTGCTGCGGGAGTGGCCGCCCGTCGGCCGGTCGTCAGAAACCGGCTCCTGGCTCGTCGTGGCTGCGAAGCGTCAGTGCTCGTCACCCATCGTCCGGGCCGGCACGTCGGTGAGCCGGTCCGTCTCGTCCTGTATCTCAGCGGCGATCTTCTTGAGTTCCGGCTCGAACTTGCGTCCGTGGTGGGCGCAGAAGAGCAAGTCACCGCCGCTGGTGAGAACGACACGCAGGTATGCCTGGGCGCCGCAGCGGTCGCAGCGGTCAGCGGCCGTCAGGGGGCTCGCGGGGGTCAGAACAGTAGTCAACGTCGCCTCTTCTCTAGCTCGACGAGCTGTCGTACCAGGGTCAACATCCAACCAGGCCGAAAACGTTCCCGCTCGTGGCTTTTCCTCGAAACTTCTTCGCAAGGTGGCTGTCTGCTGCCGGTTGGCGGCGAATGAGCCGTATTGCTTCGCTCTACGGGTTTCGCATTGCTGTGTGTGGTCGTGTCCCTCCGGCGGGTTGCCGGTTGTTCATGAGGACGTGCCCGAACCCTAAATGGTTCATGCCTGGAAGGGAACGTGATGTTCGCGTCACCCCATCGAGGGATCGAACATCCATACGACACTGGACTAGCATGAGGCATCAGGAGGGTGGCGTGACAACGGCTCTACCAGGCATCGGTACCCTCTGACCGGTGACCGGGCCCAGGCCTTACCCACCAGGCCAAGATTTCAAATTCAGCGAGGAGCGAACCGCGTGACCGCCGAGACGTCCGTGCCGTCCAGTGCGCTGCTGACCGCAGACCGTGACGGTTCCAACTACACCGCGCGGCACCTGCTCGTCCTCGAAGGGCTCGAAGCCGTCCGCAAGCGCCCCGGCATGTACATCGGGTCGACGGACAGCCGCGGCCTGATGCACTGCCTCTGGGAGATCATCGACAACTCCGTCGACGAGGCCCTCGGCGGCTACTGCGACCACATCGACGTCATCCTCCACGACGACGGCTCGGTCGAGGTGCGGGACAACGGCCGCGGCATCCCCGTCGACGTCGAGCCCAAGACCGGCCTGTCCGGCGTCGAGGTCGTCATGACCAAGCTGCACGCCGGCGGAAAGTTCGGCGGCGGCTCGTACGCGGCCTCCGGCGGTCTCCACGGCGTGGGCGCCTCCGTGGTGAACGCGCTCTCCGCCCGCCTCGACGTCGAGGTCGACCGCAACGGCGCCACGCACGCGATCAGCTTCCGCCGCGGTGTCCCCGGCATCTTCACGGAGCAGGGCCCCGACAGCCCCTTCGACCCGTCCGGCGGCCTCCTCAAGGGCAAGCGCGTGCCCAAGACCCGCACCGGCACCCGGGTGCGCTACTGGGCGGACCGCCAGATCTTCCTCAAGGACGCCAAGCTCTCCCTGGAGACGCTGCACCAGCGCGCCCGCCAGACCGCCTTCCTCGTCCCCGGCCTCACCATCGTCGTGCGCGACGAGCGCGACCTGGAGGGGATCGGCAAGAGCGAGGAGACGTTCCGCTTCGACGGCGGCATCAGCGAGTTCTGCGAGTTCCTCGCCCAGGACAAGGGCGTCTGCGACGTGCTCCGCCTCACCGGCCAGGGCACCTTCAAGGAGACCGTCCCGGTCCTCGACGACCGCGGGCACATGACCCCGACCGAGGTCACCCGTGAGCTCGGCGTCGACGTCGCCCTCCGCTGGGGCACCGGCTACGACACGACGGTCCGCTCCTTCGTCAACATCATCGCCACGCCCAAGGGCGGCACCCACGTCTCCGGCTTCGAGCAGGCGATCACCAAGACGGTCAACGAGGTGCTGCGCTCCGCCAAGCTGCTGCGCGTGGCCGAGGACGACATCGTCAAGGACGACGCCCTCGAAGGCCTCACCGCCGTCGTCACCGTGCGTCTCGCCGAGCCGCAGTTCGAGGGCCAGACCAAGGAGGTCCTCGGCACCTCCGCGGCCCGCCGGATCGTCGCCAACGTCGTGAGCAAGGAGCTCAAGGCCTTCCTGACCTCCACCAAGCGCGACGCCAAGGCACAGGCCCGCGCCGTCCTGGAGAAGACGGTCGCCGCCGCTCGCACCCGCATCGCGGCCCGCCAGCACAAGGAGGCGCAGCGCAGGAAGACCGCCCTGGAGTCCTCCTCGCTGCCCGCCAAGCTCGCCGACTGCCGCAGCGACGACGTCGAGCGCAGCGAGCTCTTCATCGTCGAGGGAGACTCCGCGCTCGGCACCGCCAAGCTCGCCCGCAACAGCGAGTTCCAGGCACTGCTGCCGATCCGCGGCAAGATCCTCAACGTCCAGAAGTCCTCCGTCTCGGACATGCTCAAGAACGCCGAGTGCGGAGCGATCATCCAGGTCATAGGGGCGGGCTCGGGCCGCACCTTCGACATCGACGCCGCGCGGTACGGGAAGGTCATCATGATGACCGACGCCGACGTCGACGGCTCCCACATCCGCACGCTGCTGCTCACGCTGTTCCAGCGCTACATGCGGCCCATGGTCGAGCAGGGCCGGGTCTTCGCCGCGGTGCCGCCGCTGCACCGCATCGAGCTGATCCAGCCGAAGAAGGGCCAGGACAAGTACGTCTACACGTACTCGGACAACGAGCTGCGCCAGACCCTGCTCGAGTTCCAGCGCAAGGGCGTCCGCTACAAGGACTCCATCCAGCGCTACAAGGGTCTCGGCGAGATGGACGCCGACCAGCTCGCGGAGACCACCATGGACCCGCGCCACCGCACCCTGCGCCGGATCAACATCGGCGACCTGGAGGCGGCCGAGCAGGTCTTCGACCTGCTCATGGGCAATGACGTGGCGCCCCGCAAGGAGTTCATCACCAGCTCCGCGGCGACCCTGGACCGCTCGCGCATCGACGCCTGACGGCCACCCGCAGGAGACCGCCCCCGGCGCCACGCGCGCGCCGGGGGCGTCTTCACACCATGGGGTGAAAAGGGGCGGGAGAAGAGTCCGGGATCTTCCCGCTCTGTCCATCCTTGGGCACGCGGCCGAAACGGTTCGCTGACAAGGAGAGTTCGCCTGTGGAGAAGCAGGAAGGGCGCGACCCCGCGACGGTACGGTTCGACGACCCCTGGTACGACGAGCTGGCAGCCGGCTGGGGCGAGCACGATCCGACCGACGCCGCCGGGGCCGCGCCGGACACCGTTCCCCGGCAGCAGGCCGCCCCCAGCGCCGCCGACATCTATCTGGAGGTCCAGCGCAGCCCCGCCTTCCAGGAGGTGCGCGGCCGCTACCGCCGGTTCGCCTTCCCCGCCGCCCTCGCCTTCCTCGTCTGGTACCTGGCGTACGTCGTCGCCGCCACCGCCGTGCCGGGTCTCATGGCCAGGCCCGTCGCCGGAGCGGTCAACGTCGCCATGGTCGCCGGACTCGGCCAGTTCGCCACCACCTTCCTGCTGACCTGGGCCTACGCCCGGCACGCCCGGCTGCGCCGCGACAGCGCCGCCCTCGAACTGCGCTGGGACACCCAGGAGATGACCCGAGGGGTGCGGCAGTGACCGGTAACCACCAGACGCTCGCGCTGCTGCTCTTCAGCGCCTTCATCGCGGTCACCCTCGGCATCACCACCTGGGTCAGCCGCAACCGCCGCGGCTCCGCCGAGGAGTTCTACGCCGGCGGCCGGCTCTTCTCGCCCATGGAGAACGGATTCGCCATCGCCGGCGACTACATGTCCGCCGCCTCCTTCCTCGGCATCTCCGGCCTCATCGCGCTCTTCGGCTACGACGGCATGCTCTACTCCGTCGGATTCCTCGTCGCCTGGCTGGTCGTCCTCCTCCTCGTCGCCGAACTGGTCCGCAACTGCGGCCGGTTCACCCTCGCCGACGTCGTGGCCTCCCGGATGGCCGAGCGGCCCGTCCGGATCGCGGCCGGCGCCTCCTCCGTCACCGTCTCCGTGCTCTACCTGGTGGCCCAGATGGTCGGCGCCGGCAGCCTGGTCGCCCTGCTGCTCGGCGGCACCAGCGACGCCGCCCGCGCCTGGACGGTGATCGGCGTCGGGGCGCTGATGGTCGTGTACGTGTCGCTCGGCGGCATGCGGGCCACCACCTGGATCCAGATCGTGAAGGCCGTCCTGCTGATGGCCGGCACGATCACCCTCACCGTGCTCGTCCTGCTCCGCTTCCAGTTCGACGTGGACCAGCTGCTGACCACCGCGGCCGAACGCAGCGGCCACGGCCGGGACTTCCTCGCCCCGGGCCTGCGCTACGGCGGCGACTGGACCGCCCGGGTCGACTTCGTCAGCCTCGGCCTCGCCCTGGTGCTCGGCACCGCGGGACTCCCGCACATCCTGGCCCGCTTCTACACCGTTCCCACGGCCCGCGCCGCCCGCCGCTCGGTCGTCTGGTCCATCGGCCTCATCGGCAGCTTCTACCTGATGACGATCGTCCTCGGTTTCGGCGCCGCCGCGCTGGTCGGCCCCGACACCGTCCGCGCCTCCAGCGGCGCCGGCAACACCGCCGTGCCGCTGCTCGCCCTCGACCTCGGCGGCGGTGCCGGATCCACCGGCGGCACCGTGCTGTTCGCGGTGGTCGCCGCCGTCGCCTTCGCCACCATCCTCGCGGTGGTCGCGGGCATCACGCTCGCCTCCTCCGCCTCCGTCGCGCATGACCTCTACGCCTCCCTGCGCCGCCGCCACGCCAGGCAGTACAGCGAGGTGACGGTCGCCCGGATCGCCGCGGCCGGGATCGGGATCGCCGCGATCGGCATCGGACTGCTCGCCCGCGACCTCAACGTGGCCTTCCTCGTCGGCCTCGCCTTCGCCGTCGCCGCCTCCGCGAACCTGCCCGTACTGCTCTACTCGCTCTTCTGGCGCCGGTTCACCACCCGGGGCGCCGTCTGGTCGGTCTACGGGGGACTCGTCCCGGCGGTGCTGCTCGTGGTGGTCTCACCGGTGGTCTCCGGCAGCCCCGAGTCCCTGTTCCCCGGCGTGGACCTCCAGCTCTTCCCGCTGCAGAACCCCGGCGTGGTCTCCATCCCGCTCGGCTTCCTCGCGGGCTGGCTCGGCACCGTCACCTCGCCCGAACCGCCGGACGAGGCCCGGTACGCCGAGACGGAGGTGCGGGCCCTCACCGGAGCCGGGGCCGTGTGACGGCGCTCAGCGCGCGGCAGGGCTCTCCCACACGTACCGGTGCTCGGGACGGCCCGTCTCGCCGTACTTCAGCGAGAGCCGCACCCGGCCGGTGCGCTCCAGGAGCTTGAGATAGCGCTGGGCGGTCTGCCGGCTCACCCCGGCCCGCTCGGCGATCTCCTGCGCCGACAGCGGCCCGTCCGCCGCGAGCAGCACCTGGCGCACCAGCTCGGCCGTCGTCGGGGAATGACCCTTGGGTAGATCCGGCTCGACCGCGCCCGCCGACAGCGCCCCGAAGATCCGGTCCACCTGGGCCTGTTCGGCCTCGCCGCCGACGTCCAGGGTCCGCCGCAGCGAGGCGTACGCGTCCAGCCTGGCGCGCAGCCCGGCGAAGCCGAACGGCTTCACCAGGTACTGCAGCGCCCCGTGCCGCATCGCCGCCTGGACGGTGGCCACGTCACGGGCCGCGGTCACCATGATCACGTCGCACTGCCGGCCCAGGGCGCGCAGCTCGCGTACGACCCCGAGTCCGTTCCCGTCCGGGAGGTAGTGGTCGAGCAGGACCAGGTCCACCGGAGGCTCCGCCTCGGCGAGCCGGTCCAGCGCCTCCGCCGCCGAGTGGGCCACGCCGACCACGTGGAAGCCCGGCACCTTCGCCACGTACGCGGCGTTGACCTTCGCCACGCGTACGTCGTCGTCGACGACCAGGACGCCGATCACCGCGCCTCCTCCGCGGCCATGGGCCCGCGCTCCACGTCGGGCCGGCGCTCCTCGTCGGGCCCGCGCTCGTCGTCGGGTGCGCGCTCCTCGTCCGCCTCGCTCAGCGCGTCGGGCAGCACCACGGTGAACTCCGCGCCGCCGTCCGCACCGGAGCCGACCCGGGCGCTCCCGCCGCGCCGCTCCGCGAGCCGGCGCACCAGGGCGAGCCCCAGGCCCCGCTTGCCGTGGGCGGGCGGCTCCTTGGTCGTCCATCCCTCGGTGAAGATCAGTTCGCGCCGCTCGTCTGGCACACCGGAGCCGCTGTCCGCGACCTTCAGCACCACCGTCCGGCCCTCGGTGCGCAGATCCACCTCCACGCGCGCGTGGCGGGTGCCGGACGCGGCGTCCAGGGCGTTGTCGACGAGGTTGCCGACCACGGTGACCAGCTCACGCGGGTCGACCAGCCGGTCCGGGAGCAGCGACCCGGGTGCGACGCGCAGCGAGACGCCCCGCTCGGCGGCGACGGCGGCCTTGCCGACCAGGAGCGCCGCGAGGAGCGGGTCGTGGACCTTCTCGGTGACCTGCTCGGCGGTCGCCCGGTGCACACCGACCACTTCGGTGACGAACTCGACGGCCTCGTCGTACATCTCCAGTTCGAGCAGGCCGAGCAGGGTGTGCATCCGGTTGGCGTGTTCGTGGTCCTGGGCGCGCAGGGCGTCGATCAGCCCGCGCGTGGAGTCCAGCTCGCGGCCCAGCCGCTCCAGCTCGGTGCGGTCGCGCAGGGTGGCGACGGCGCCGCCGTCGTGCGTGGGCATGCGGTTGGCGATCAGCACCCGGCTGCCGCGCACCGTGACCAGGTCCTCGCCGGTCGCCCGGCCCGCCAGCACGTCCGCGGTGCGGCCGGCGCCCAGCGCGTCCTCCAGGGGCCGGCCGGTGGCCTCCGGGCCGAGGCCGAGCAGCCGCTGCGCCTCGTCGTTCATCAGCCGGATCCGGCCGGATCCGTCGAGGGCGACGACTCCCTCGCGGATGCCGTGCAGCATCGCCTCGCGCTCGGCGAGCAGCGCCGAGATGTCGGAGAAGGCCAGGTCGTGGGTCTGCCGCTGGAGCCTGCGGGAGATCAGATAGGCGGCGAGCGCGCCCGCCGCCAGGGCACCGCCGGCGTACCGGAGCAGCCCGGGGATCGCCGCCACGAGCCGGTCGCGGACGCTGTCGTACTCGATGCCGACGGACACCGCGCCGACGATCTCGCCGCGCCGGTCCCGCAGCGGCGCCTTGCCGCGCGCCGAACGGCCCAGGGTGCCGCTGTCGATCTCCATCACCTCGTGCCCGGCGAGCACCTCGCTCGGGTCGGTGGAGACGCGCCTGCCGATCTGGGCGGGGTCGGTGTGCGACCAGCGGATCCCCCGAGGATCCATCACCACCACGTACTCGGCGCCGGTCGAGCGCCGGATCCGCTCCGCCTCCGCCTGCACCGGCCCCTGCGCCGAGGGCCGGGTGGCCGCCAGATCGGCGGCGACCTGGGGCGAGGCCGTGGTCTGCGCGATGGCCAGCGCGCGGCGCATGGCCTGGTCGTCCAGCTGGGCGCTGAGCGGGGCGAGGAACAGTCCGGTCGCGAGCACCGTCACACCCGTCGCGATGGCCAGCTGCATCAGCAGCACCTGCGAGAACACCCGCCGCGGCCACCCGATCCTGCGCCTGCGCACGGGAGGCCGCGCGGGACGCCGCGAGCGGGAGGCGGATGCGGGGCTCATGGCCGAAACGGTACGGGGACGAGGGCGCCGACCGGAAATGCCGCTGCCGGGGGCGGCGCGGGGGCCTGCCTATCCTGGGGGCTTCGCAGTCGCAGGCACCGATGGCCCGGAGGCATGACCCTTGACCACCCAGCAGATCCCCGTCGTCGTCCTGGCCGGGTTTCTCGGGGCGGGGAAGACCACCCTGCTCAACCATCTGCTGCGCAGTGCGCGCGGAACGCGGATCGGGGTCATGGTCAACGACTTCGGTGACATCGGCATCGACGCCATGACCGTGGCCGGCCAGGTCGGCTCCACGGTCTCGCTGGGCAACGGCTGCCTGTGCTGCGCGGTGGACGCGAGCGAGCTGGACGAGTACCTGGAGGTGCTCACCCGGCCGGAGCTGCGCCTCGACGTGATCGTGATCGAGGCCAGCGGCCTCGCCGAGCCGCAGGAACTCGTCCGGATGGTGCTCGCCAGCGACAACGAGCGGATCGTGTACGGCGGGCTGGTCGAGGTCGTGGACGCCGCGGAGTTCGCCGCGACCCGCGCCCGCCATCCGGAGACCGACCGCCATCTCGCCGCCGCCGACCTCGTGGTCGTCAACAAGGCCGACCGGGTGCCTGCCGACCGGTTCTCAGCCGTATGGGAGGAGGTCTCCGCGCTCGCCCCGCGCGCCGCCGTGGTGGCCTGCGCGCATGGACGGATCGACCCGGAGCTGCTCTTCGACCGGGTGGTCCCGGAGGGCGAGATCGCGGGCCAGATGTCGATCGAGGACATCCTGTACGGAGAGGAGGGCGAGGACGTCGACGGGGCCGGGGGCCACGCCCATCCGCACGCCGCGTACGAGACGGTCTCGCTGACGGCCTCGACGCCGCTGCACCCGCGCCGGCTGATGGCCTTCCTCGACTCGCGCCCCGAAGGGCTCTACCGCATCAAGGGCTTCGTCGACTTCGGCGCCGCCGATCCGGCCAACCGCTACACCGTGCACGCCGTCGGCCGCTTCCTGCGTTTCTACCCCGAGCCGTGGCCGGCCGGGGAGGAGCGGCTCACCCAGCTCGTCCTGATCGGCTCCGGCGTGGACGCGGCGGCCCTGCGCAAGGAGCTCGCCGGCTGCGAGCGGAACGGTCCGCACGACGTGCCGGACGAGACCGCGATGTGGGGCGTCCTGAGGTACGTGCCCGGCAGCGAGGACGAGCCGGAGACCGAGCCCGGCATCCTTTAGGACGGCGTCGCCGCCGCGGTCGCCCCGGGATTGGGGTGTCCCGCCGAGGCCGTCCTCGTGCGCCGTCGGTAGTAGTGCACGGTGACCGCGGCCAGCAGCGGGCCCCACAGAAGCAGGGGAGCGTAGACGATGTCGATCAGCCACATGCCCCACGCGGAGGCCTCCATCTCGGTGTTGAACGCCGAGTAGACGAACAGTACGCCGTAGACCGAGGTGGCCAGGGCACCCAGACCGGCGACGACGGTCGCCAGGAGGACCGGGACGCGGCGGCCGCGCAGAAGCGGGATCCAGCGCGGCCAGGTCTCGCCCCAGCTGCGCACGAGGCCGAGGGTGAGGAAGGCGAGCAGTTCGGAGAACAGGCTGAGGGCGAGGAGGGCGAGCGATCCCCGGCCGGGGGCGCCCATGGTGTCGTACTCGGACTGTGCCAGTCCCACCGGGATGCCGACGGCGATGGCGAGCCGCCACAGCGCCGAGGGCACGTTGGTCAGGGCGGCACCCATCGCCGCGTTGCGCGCCCAGCGTGGGACGTCAGGTAGTGCGTCGACTCTTCGCATGCGTCCACGCTGGCCCATGGGCGTGCGCCGGGGCGTCCCCCGGCGGTCGCGTCCGCCTCGGCCGCGCGGCGGAGGCGGAGCCGTACCGGAGGGTCACGCGTCGGCCGGGACGCGGTCCTCCGCGTGCTCCGGGCCGTCGGCGCCGACCGCCGCCAGATAGGTGTCGAGGCCGTCCCCGTTCGCGCCGGCCCAGCCCACGTAGCCGTCGGGGCGGATCAGGAAGAGTCCCGTGCCGTACGGCTCGTACGCGTCGAGGCGGGCCGTACGGATCGCCTCCGCCGACTCCATGGCCGGGAGCGGGACGCCGACCGCCAGCAGGGTGAAGTGCGGTCCTCGGAAGAGGTCGAACAGGCGGCCCCCGCCGTACGGCCCGTCCGGCGCGCGGTCGCCCGCCCGCAGGGCGTCCTCGGCGAGGCCGGTGCGGGTCTCCCTGCTGAGCGCGGACTCCCGGTAGCCGAGCCCGAGCTGCTGGACCTCGGAGCCTCGCTGGGTGCCGCGGCCTTCGGCACTGGCCCGGTGGATGCGGGTGCTGAGGCCGAGGACGTCGGCGGCCACGGGCTGCCGCTCGTCCTCGTAGGAGTCGAGCAGCGCGGCCGGTGCCTCGTGCCGCAGCACCTGGCCCAGCTTCCAGCCGAGGTTGTACGCGTCCTGGACGCTCGTGTTGAGGCCCTGGCCGCCGGCAGGCGAGTGCACATGGGCGGCGTCACCGGCGAGGAGGACCCGGCCGTCCCGGAAGCGGTCCGCCATCGCCGCGCGGGCACGGAAGTCCGAGGCCCACAGCACCTCGACGACCTCGTCCCCGGTGAGCGGGGTGCGCTCGGCGAGCAGCGTGCGGACGGCCTCGGGCGAGGTGTCCACGGTGGCCGACTCGTCCTCGAACCCGGCGATGAACTGGAAGGTGTCACCGCCCGGCAGCGGGCACAGCGCCACGCCGCCGCCCGGTGCCTTCGCCCAGATGTGCCAGTTGCCTCGGTCGACGACGGCGCCAAAGGAGAGGCGGAGGTCCGCGACCAGCATCGGGCGCGGGTCGACGGTCTCGCCCGTCATGCCGATGCCCAGCGCCCGGCGCACCGTGGACCGTCCGCCGTCGGCCGCGACCAGATAGGCCGCCCGCACCGTCTCGCCGGTGGACAGCTCCGCCGTCACGCCCTCCTCGTCCTGCCGGAATCCGGTGAGGGCCGCGCCGAAGCGGACCGTGCCGCCGAGCTCCAGCAGGCGCGCGTACAGGAGCTCCTGGGTGCGGGACTGGGGGATGAGGAGCACATTCGCGTACGGGACCTGCTCGGTCGGCTCGGAGCGCTCCAGCATGTCCCACTCGCCCTGACGCTCGGCGCCCTCCCAGGCGAGCATCCGCGGGTACGCGGACCCGGCGGCCAGGACCGCCGGCAGCACGCCGAGGTCGTCGAACACCTCCTGGGTGCGGGGCTGCAGCCCCTTGCCCCGCGAGCCGGGGAAGAGCCGGTCCGCCTTCTCCACGAGGAGGGCGCGCACGCCCCGGCGGGCGAGGTCGATGGCGAGCACCAGGCCGGTGGGGCCCGCTCCGACGATCACGACGTCCGTGTCCATGGCCGCTCCTCGTTCCTTAACGACGTTAAATTGCGCTGTACAGAGCATCTCCTTAACGTCGTTAAGGTGTCAAGGGGATAACGTGACGGGGTGGCGACCAAGAAGACGACCCGGCTGGCACCCGAGACGGTGGCGGAGACCGCCCTGCGCCTGCTGAACGAACGCGGCCTCGAAGGACTCACCCTGCGCGCGATCGCCCAGGAGCTGAACGTCCAGGCACCGGCGCTGTACTGGCACTTCAAGAACAAGCAGGCGCTGCTCGACGAGATGGCGACCGTCATGTACCGGCGGATGACCGCCGATGCCGCCGCCCGCCCGGCCGGTGACGTGAGCTGGCAGGAGCGGATCCTCGCGGCCAACCGGGGACTGCGCGCCGGGCTGCTGCGCTACCGCGACGGCGCCAAGGTCTACAGCGGCGCCCGGTTCACCGGCACGGACCACGCCGCCGACATGGAGGAGCAGCTCGGCGCGCTGGTCGACGCGGGTTTCTCGCTGCGCGACGCGGTGCGCGCCAGCACCACCGCGTACATGTACACCCTCGGCTTCGTCACCGAGGAACAGGGCACCGAGCCCGTGCCCGGACAGCCCCGCGAGGGCTTCGACGTCGACGAGCGCGCGGAGCGCCTCGCCGGCTTCCCGCTCGCGGCCGCCGCCGGGGCGGAGATCTTCACCGACTACGACAGCGGCTTCGAGGAGGGACTGCGCCTGATCGTCGCGGGCATCGAGGCGACCTACGCGCCCGGTGCGTGACACGACGACGCCCCCGGTGCCGCGCCTTGACGGCGCGGAACAGGGGGCGTGCGGTACGGATCCGGGCCCGGGCACCGGGCCCGGGGAGCCGGCCGGGGCCTGTCCGGCGCTGACCGCAGGACAGGCCCCCGGGCTCGCCTCGCGTCAGTTCGCCGGAACCCGGCTCGCCGGGCCCTGGTGCGCCGGGCCGGCCACCACCGCGACCGGCTTCGGCAGCGGCGTGCCCGAGCCGTCACGGCGCGGGTCGGGCTCCGGCAGGTCCACCGGAGTGCCGTTCTTCTGCGCGGCATGGGCCGGAGTGGCACCGGCCCAGGCCAGGACGAGCACGTCCTCGCCCTTCAGGAAGCGCTGGCAGCGCACACCGCCGGTGGCACGGCCCTTGCGCGGGTACTGGTCGAACGGCGTCAGCTTGGCCGAGGTGCCGGCCGAGGCGTCCAGTGTGCCGGTCGAACCGGCGACCGTGAACACCACCGCGTTCACGGCGGGGTCCACCGCCGTGAAGGACAGCACCTCGGCGCCCGCCGACAGCTTGATGCCGGCCATACCGCCCGCCGGACGGCCCTGCGGCCGCACCTGGGAGGCCGGGTAGCGCAGCAGCTGGGCGTCGGAGGTGATGAAGACCAGGTCCTCCTCGCCCGTACGCAGCTCGGTCGCGCCGACGATCCGGTCGCCTTCCTTGAGGGAGATGACCTCCAGCTCGTCCTTGTTCGCCGGGTAGTCCGGGACCACGCGCTTGACCACGCCCTGCAGGGTGCCGATCGCCAGACCGGGCGAGGCCTCCTCCAGCGAGGTCAGGCAGACCACCGTCTCGTCCGCCTCCAGGGTGACGAACTCCGACAGCGGCGCCCCGCCCGCCAGATTCGGCGCCGCGGCGGTGTCGGGCAGCTGTGGCAGGTCGATCACCGCGACCCGCAGCAGCCGGCCGGCCGAGGTCACCACGCCGACGTCACCGCGCTGCGTCGCCGCCACCGCCGAGACGATCACGTCGTGCTTGGCCCGCTTGCCGTCCGTCACGGCCGGCAGGTCCTCCGTCACCGTGCGGGCCAGCAGACCGGTCGACGAGAGCAGCACCCGGCACGGGTCGTCCGCGACCTCCAGGGACACGGCCGCGGCCGGCGCGCCCGCCGACTCCAGCAGGACCGTGCGCCGCTCGGTGCCGAACTTCTTGGAGACCGCCGCCAGTTCCGCCGACACCAGCTTGCGCAGCTCGGCGTCGGACTCCAGGATCCCGGTCAGCTCGTCGATCTCGCCGTTGAGCCGGTCGCGCTCGCTCTCCAGCTCCAGGCGGTCGAACTTGGTGAGCCGGCGCAGCGGGGTGTCCAGGATGTACTGCGTCTGGATCTCGCTCAGCGAGAAGCGCTCGATGAGGCGCTCCTTGGCCTCCGCCGAGTTCTCGCTCTCCCGGATGAGGCGGATGACCTCGTCGATGTCGAGGAGCGCGACGAGCAGGCCCTCCACCAGGTGGAGCCGGTCGCGCTTCTTGCCGCGGCGGAACTCCGAACGGCGCCGGACCACGTCGAAGCGGTGGTCGAGGTAGACCTCGAGCAGCTCCTTGAGGCCGAGGGTGAGCGGCTGGCCGTCGACCAGGGCCACGTTGTTGATGCCGAAGGACTCCTCCATCGGCGTCAGCTTGTAGAGCTGCTCCAGGACCGCCTCCGGCACGAAGCCGTTCTTCACCTCGATGACCAGGCGCAGGCCGTGGTTGCGGTCGGTGAGGTCCTTGACGTCGGCGATGCCCTGGAGCTTCTTCGAGCCGACCAGGTCCTTGATCTTGGAGATGACCTTCTCGGGGCCGACGGTGAAGGGCAGCTCGGTGACGACGATGCCCTTGCGGCGCGCCGTCACCGTCTCCACGGTGGCCGTCGCGCGGATCTTGAAGGTGCCGCGGCCCGTCTCGTACGCGTCCTTGATGCCGGACAGGCCGACGATCCGGCCGCCGGTGGGCAGGTCGGGGCCGGGCACGAAGCGCATCAGCGCTTCCAGGTCCGCGTTCGGGTGGCGGATCAGGTGGCGGGCGGCCGCGACGACCTCGGCCAGGTTGTGCGGGGGCATGTTGGTGGCCATGCCGACCGCGATCCCGGAGGCGCCGTTGACCAGCAGGTTCGGGTACGCGGCGGGGAGTGCGACCGGCTCCTGTTCCTGGCCGTCGTAGTTGGGCGCGAAGTCGACGGTGTCCTCGTCGATGGACTCCGTCATCAGCAGCGCGGCCGGCGCCATCCGCGACTCCGTGTACCGCATCGCGGCCGGCGGGTCGTCGTTGCCGAGGGAGCCGAAGTTGCCGTGTCCGTCGACCAGCGGCACGCGCATGGAGAAGGGCTGCGCCATGCGGACCATCGCGTCGTAGATGGACGCGTCGCCGTGCGGGTGCAGCTTGCCCATGACCTCGCCGACGACGCGGGCGCACTTGACGAAGCCCCGGTCGGGCCGCAGGCCCATCTCGTTCATCTGGTAGACGATGCGCCGCTGCACGGGCTTCATGCCGTCGCGGGCGTCGGGCAGCGCGCGCGAGTAGATCACCGAGTACGCGTACTCGAGGAAGGAGCCCTGCATCTCGTCAACGACGTCGATGTCGAGGATTCGCTCCTCGAACGCGTCGTCCGGCGGCGGTGTCTTCGTGCTGCGGCGGGCCATCGCGGCTGCGGCTCCTTCACCAACAAGGTTGATCTGACGCGGACCATTGTGGACCGTGGCACCGACAACGCCGACCGCGACCCGGAAGAGGGACATCGGATGCGGCCGGGAACTTCGCCAGGTGTCGGCGCGCTTGCATACAGTGGCAGGACTTTTCCCGATCGCGATCGAAGGGACATACGCCCATGGGTCACACGGCTGAGGCCGAGGCCGGCTCCGGCGGACTGACAGCGACCGAGCACCGGCTGGCCAACGGCCTGCGCGTGGTGCTCTCGGAGGACCACCTGACCCCGGTCGCGGCGGTCTGCCTCTGGTACGACGTCGGCTCCCGTCACGAGGTCAAGGGCCTCACCGGCCTCGCCCACCTCTTCGAGCACCTGATGTTCCAGGGCTCGAAGCAGGTCCACGGCAACGGCCACTTCGAGCTGGTGCAGGGTGCGGGCGGCTCGCTCAACGGCACGACGAGCTTCGAGCGCACCAACTACTTCGAGACCATGCCGGCGCACCAGCTGGAGCTCGCGCTCTGGCTGGAGGCCGACCGCATGGGCTCGCTGCTCACCGCCCTCGACGACGTCTCCATGGAGAACCAGCGCGACGTCGTCAAGAACGAGCGCCGCCAGCGCTACGACAACGTGCCGTACGGCACCGCCTTCGAGCGCCTCACCGCCCTCGCGTACCCGGAGGGCCACCCGTACCACCACACCCCGATCGGCTCGATGGCCGACCTGGACGCCGCCACCCTGGAAGACGCGCGGAACTTCTTCCGTACGTACTACGCGCCGAACAACGCGGTGCTCTCGGTCGTCGGCGACATCGACCCCGAGCAGACCCTCGCCTGGGTGGAGAAGTACTTCGGCTCCATCCCCGGCCACGACGGCAAGCCCGAGCCGCGCCCCGGCGACCTGCCCGAGACCATCGGCGAACAGCGCCGCGAGGTCATCGAGGAGGAGGTCCCGGCCCGCGCCCTGATGGCCGCCTACCGGCTGCCGCACGACGGCACGCGCGCGTGCGACGCGGCCGACCTGGCCCTGACCGTCCTGGGCGGCGGCGAGTCCTCCCGCCTGCACAACCGGCTGGTCCGCCGCGACCGCACCGCCGTGGCCGCCGGCTTCGGCCTGCTGCGGCTCGCCGGCGCGCCCTCGCTCGGCTGGCTGGACGTCAAGACCTCCGGCGGCGTCGAGGTGCCGCGGATCGAGGCGGCCGTCGACGAGGAGCTCGCCCGGTTCGCCGCCGAGGGGCCCACGCCCGAGGAGATGGAGCGCGCCCAGGCCCAGTTGGAGCGCGAGTGGCTGGACCGGCTCGGCACCGTCGCCGGCCGCGCCGACGAACTGTGCCGGTACGCGGTGCTCTTCGGCGACCCGCAGCTGGCCCTGACCGCCGTCGACCGGGTCCTCGACATCACCGCCGAGGAGGTGCAGGAGGTCGCCAAGGCCCGGCTGCGCCCGGACAACCGCGCCGTCCTGGTCTACGAGCCGGTGGGCGACACCGCCGAGGGGACCGACAGCGACGAGGAAGAGGGAGCGGACCGGTGACCGACGCCGCCACGTCTTTGACCAGCATGACCTTCCACCCGCAGCCCACCCCGGGCGAGGCGAAGCCCTGGGCCTTCCCGGCCCCGGAGCGCGGCGCGCTCGACAACGGTCTGACCGTGCTGCGCTGCCACCGCCCCGGCCAGCAGGTGGTGGCCGTCGAGATCTTCCTCGACGCCCCGCTGGACGCCGAGCCCGAGGGCCTGGACGGCGTCGCCACGATCATGGCCAGGGCCCTGTCCGAGGGCACCGACCAGCACTCGGCCGAGGAGTTCGCCGCCGAGCTGGAGCGCTGCGGCGCCACGCTGGACGCGCACGCCGACCACCCCGGCGTACGGGTCTCGCTCGAGGTGCCGGTCTCCCGGCTGCCCAAGGCGCTCGGCCTGCTCTCGGAGGCCCTGATCGCCCCGGCGTTCGCCGAGACCGAGGTCGAGCGGCTGGTGCGCAACCGGCTGGACGAGATCCCCCACGAGACGGCCAACCCGGCCCGCCGTGCCGCCAAGCAGCTCTCCAAGGAGCTGTTCCCGGCCGCCTCGCGCATGTCCCGGCCGCGCCAGGGCACCGAGGAGACCGTCGCCGCGATCGACGCCGCCGCCGTCCGCGCCTTCTACGACGCGTACGTCCGTCCGGCCGCCGCCACCGCCGTCGTGGTCGGCGACCTGACCGGCGTCGACCTGGACAAGGTCCTCGCCGAGACCCTGGGCGCCTGGAGCGGCAAGCCGGCCGCGCCGCGCCCGATGCCGCCCGTCACGGCCGACGACACGGGCCGCGTCGTCATCGTGGACCGGCCAGGCGCCGTCCAGACGCAGCTGCTCATCGGCCGCGTCGGCGCGGACCGCCACGACCGCGTGTGGGCGGCCCAGGTGCTCGGCACGTACTGCCTCGGCGGCACCCTCACCTCCCGCCTGGACCGCGTCCTGCGCGAGGAGAAGGGCTACACGTACGGCGTGCGGGCCTTCGGCCAGGTGCTGCGCTCCGACGGCGCCGGCAACGGCGCGTCGATGCTCGCCATCAGCGGCTCGGTCGACACCCCTAACACCGGACCGGCACTTGACGACCTGTGGAAGGTGCTGCGCACCCTGGCCGCCGAGGGCCTGACGGACGCGGAGCGCGACGTGGCCGTGCAGAACCTAGTGGGCGTGGCACCGCTGAAGTACGAGACGGCCGCGTCCGTCGCCGGGACGCTGGCCGACCAGGTCGAGCAGCACCTCCCGGACGACTACCAGGCGCAGTTGTACGCGCGGCTCGCCGAGACGGGCACGGTGGAGGCGACCGCGGCCGTGGTCAACGCCTTCCCGGTGGACCGGCTCGTGACGGTCCTGGTCGGCGACGCGGCGCAGATCGCGGAGCCGGTGCGGGCGCTCGGCATCGGTGAAGTGACCGTGGTCAGCGGCTGATTGAGCCGCCGTCACACGGTTTCGAGGACCCTGACGACCTGGTTCGTCAGGGTCCTCCCTTATGTCCGGATTGCTGAGGAGTGTGGTCGTCTGCCCTGTGGCATGTCTTACAAACGTGCGCGTCTGTTTGGCGATTGACAGAAGATCGGCCTAGCGTCGACCCGGCTGTCCGGCCGTTGCACGACGCCGCATCCGCGGCAACGGACAGTCATCGCCGAGTCCCCGCAAGGCGCGAGCCTGGGGAGCCGGGGACCCATGCGCAGTCCCTGGGGTGAATCGGACGCCTTCGCTCAGGCGGAGGGGCCCGTAGGAGACCTTCCTGCTCCGAACCCGTCAGCTAACCCGGTAGGCGAGAGGGAAGGAAAGGATCAGCCACTACATGGCGTTCACCCGTGCCACCGGGAAGCATCGTGGTCCGAGCCGGCTGGCTCGTCGAGGCGCCGGCATCGCCGGCGTGGCGACGCTCGCCACCACCGGCGTGATCGGCACCCTCGCCTCCCCGGCGCTCGCCGCCGACACGGACGACACCTCCCTCGAGGACACCGGCCTCACCCAGGTGATCGCCGAGGACTCCCTCGCCGAGCGCGTCGACGCCCAGGCCGCCGCCCAGGAGAAGGCCGCCGCCGAGGCCGAGGCCCGCGTCAAGGCCGCCGCCGAGGCGAAGCGCAAGGCCGAGGCCCGCGCCAAGGAGATCCGCGAGGCCAAGGAGCGCGCCGCCCGGGAGGCCGAGCGCAAGCGCCTCGCCTCCTTCCAGCTCCCCGTCGCCGGCTCGTACGTGACCACCGGCTACAAGACCGGCGGCTCGCTCTGGTCCTCCGGCAGCCACTCGGGCATCGACTTCCACGCCGCCTACGGCAGCAAGGTCGTCTCCGTCGGCTCCGGCACCGTCGTCGAGGCCGGCTGGGGCGGCGCGTACGGCAACAACATCGTGATCCGGATGAACGACGGCACGTACACCCAGTACGGCCACCTCTCCGCCATCACCGTCCGCGTCGGCCAGAAGGTCACCCCGGGCGAGCAGATAGGCATCTCCGGCTCGTCCGGCAACTCCACCGGCCCGCACCTCCACTTCGAGGCGCGCACCGGTGCGGACTACGGCTCCGACATCAACCCGATCTCCTACCTGCGCGCACGCGGCGTCAACGTCTGACGCGGAGGCATCCGGTACGGGCGTCCGGCACGGGCGTCCGGCACGGGCGTCCGAGGCGCGAATCCCGCGCGGTCCGGCGCGCGCATCCCGCACGAAAGCCCCGGCTCGAAACGAGCCGGGGCTTTTTGCGTTCTTTGTCACCGGGCGGCATCGGAAATTCCGTCGTCCTGCAATAGAGTCGCCGGACAGGCGCCGCCCGACGGGGGTTTAGCGCGGACGAATTCGGAGGTCGGACATGCGCATTCCCGCGCACTCGGTATGCACGGCGATCCGGGACGACATCGTCTCCGGGGTGTACGCGCGGGGCGCCAGACTGACCGAGGAACAGCTCGCCCGCCGCTACGGCGTCTCCCGCGTCCCGGTCCGCGAGGCGCTGCGCACCCTGGAGTCGGAAGGCTTCGTCGTGAGCCGCCGGCACGCCGGCGCGCATGTCGCCGAGCCCACCGTGCAGGAGGCCGCCGACCTGCTCGACATGCGCTGCCTGCTGGAGCCGCTGGGTGCGGCCCGGGCCGCACAGCGCCGCACCGACGCCCACCTCAAGGTGCTGAGGGGCCTGGTCAGACTCGGGCAGGAGCGGGCCCGGAGCGGCCGCGGCGAGGACCTGACGGCGCTCGGCGGCTGGTTCCACGAGACCCTCGCCCAGGCCTCGGGCAGTCCGCCGCTCACGACACTGCTCACCCAGCTGCGGCACAAGATCGCCTGGATGTACGCGCTCGACCCGGCCGAGCGGCCCGCGGAGTCCTGGGCCGAGCACGGGGCCATCGTGGACGCCGTCGCCCGCCGCGACGCGGAACGGGCCCGGGCGCTGACCGCGCTGCACGTGGAGCGCGCGGCCCCGCTGTACCGGCTGAAACAGGCGGACCGGTCACGTGTGAGGGTTTCGCAACATGCCGTAAACAGTTCGGGACCGCAGAATTAACGCGAGGGTCGTATACAAAGAGCCGGGAATTATTGCCCGCTGTTCCGTGCTGCCCTGAAGGGAATTCCACGGCGCTCCGCTCCGATGCCATGACTTCCGAGCGGGTGGCAATACCTATTGCTGAATTCCCGTCGACCGGAAGCGCGCCACGGGAAAGGAAAACGGCCGTGCCTGCCGGAGAACCGGAGGACACGGCCGCTTCGCGATCCGTCGTCGGGGAGGTGACGGGTCAGACGGTCTCGGGAAGCTCCTCGAGACCCTCGGCCACCAGCTTCGCCAGGCGGTCGAGCGCGGCCTCGGCGCCGTCGGCGTCCGAGGCGAGCACGATCTCCTCGCCGCCCTGGGCGCCCAGGCCGAGCACCGCGAGCATGGACGCGGCGTTGACCGGGTTGCCTTCGGCCTTGGCGATCGTCACGGGGACGCCGGCGGCCGTGGCGGCACGGACGAAGATGGAGGCGGGGCGGGCGTGCAGGCCCTCGGCCCAGCCGACGTTGACGCGGCGCTCAGCCATGGTGGTTGCCCTTCAACTTTCAGCGGTTGTCTAGACCAGTCTCTCACGGGTGACGACATGCTCGTACCGACCTTCGGCCCGGGGCCGGCGGCCGATCGGCCCTCCCTACCTTGCACGGCGTGAACCTCGGGCGCGAGCGGTGCGCCGGTGCCGCGCGGGACCGTGCCCCGCACGGCCGGTGCCACTGTCGTACCCCGGCCGTACGCCGCGCGGGACCGTGCCCCGCACGGCCGGTGCCACTGTCGTACCCCGGCCGTACGCTTGCCCCATGCAGAGCGCGTCGGAACAGTCGGGGGAGCCGGAGCACGCCTATCCCGACCACTGGGAAGCGGACGTGGTCCTCCGGGACGGCGGCACCGCGCGCATCAGGCCCATCACCGCCGACGACGCCGAGCGCCTGGTCAGCTTCTACGAGCAGGTGTCGGACGAGTCGAAGTACTACCGCTTCTTCGCGCCCTACCCGCGCCTCTCCGCCAAGGACGTCCACCGCTTCACCCACCACGACTTCGTCGACCGGGTCGGGCTCGCGGCGACCGTCGGCGGCGAGTTCATCGCCACCGTGCGCTACGACCGCATCAACGAGCTGGGCCGGCCCGCCTCGGCACCCGCCGACGAGGCCGAGGTCGCCTTCCTCGTCCAGGACGCCCACCAGGGCCGCGGCGTCGCCTCCGCACTGCTCGAACACATCGCGGCGGTGGCCCGCGAACGCGGCATCCGCCGGTTCGCCGCCGAGGTGCTGCCCGCCAACACCAAGATGATCAAGGTCTTCACGGACGCCGGCTACACCCAGAAGCGCAGCTTCGAGGACGGCTCCGTCCGCCTCCACCTCGACCTGGAGCCCACCGACCGCTCGCTCGCCGTCCAGCGCGCCCGCGAACAGCGCGCCGAGGCCCGGTCCGTCCAGCGGCTCCTCGCCCCCGGCTCCGTCGCCGTGATCGGCGTCGGCCGCGCGCCCGGCGGCGTCGGCCGCACCGTGCTGCGCAACCTCCTCGACGGCGGCTACACCGGCCGCGTCCACGCGGTGAACGCCGCGCTGGAGGAGGGCCGCCCGCACGAGCTGGAGGGCGTGCCCGCCTTCCGCTCCGTCGCCGACATCGGCGAGCCCGTCGACCTCGCCGTCGTCGCCGTCCCCGCCGAGCGCGTCCCCGAGGCCGTCGCCGACTGCGGCGAACACGGCGTCCGCGGCCTCGTCGTCCTGTCCGCCGGATACGCCGAGAGCGGGCCCGAGGGCCGCGAGCGCCAGCGCGCCCTGGTCCGCCAGGCCCGCTCGTACGGGATGCGGATCATCGGGCCGAACGCCTTCGGGATCATCAACACGGCCGAGCCCGTACGACTGAACGCCTCCCTCGCGCCCCAGATGCCGGCCACCGGACGGATCGGGCTGTTCACCCAGTCCGGCGCCATCGGCATCGCCCTGCTCGCCGGCCTCCACCGGCGCGGAGCCGGCCTGTCCTCGTTCCTCTCCGCCGGCAACCGCGCCGACGTCTCCGGCAACGACCTCCTCCAGCACTGGTACGACGACCCCGCCACCGACGTCGTCCTCCTCTACCTGGAGTCCATCGGCAACCCGCGGAAGTTCACCCGGCTCGCCCGCCGGACCGCCGCCGTCAAGCCCGTCGTGGTCGTCAAGGGAGCACGGCACAGCGGCAGCGCCCCGCCCGGCCACCGCGTCCCCGTCACCCGGATCCCGCACGCCACCGTCTCCGCGCTGCTGCGGCAGGCCGGCGTCATCCGCGTCGACACCGTCACCGAGCTCGTCGACGCGGGCCTCCTCCTCGCCGAGCAGCCGCTGCCCGCCGGCCCGCGGGTCGCGATCCTCGGCAACTCCGAGTCCCTCGGCCTGCTCACGTACGACGCCTGCCTCACCGAAGGGCTGCGCCCGCTGCGGCCCGTCGACCTGACCACCGGCGCCACGCCCGCCGACTTCCGCGCCGCGCTCACCGCCGCCCTGGCCGACGACGCCTGCGACGCCGTCGTCGTCACGGCCATCCCCTGGGTGGGCGAGAACGGCGCCACCGAGTCCGGCGACAGCGAGGTCCTCGCCGCCGCCCTCCGCTCCGCCGTCACCGCCGCACCCGGCCCCGGACCGGCGAAGCCGGTCGTCGTCGTCCACGTCGAGATGGGCGCCCTCGCCGACGCCCTGTCCGAGGCCACCCGCACCCGCCCAGCGACGCCGACGGCGGGGCCCGCCGCGACACCGGTGGCGGGGCCCGCCGGGCCTGCGGCGGCTGCCGGAGCAGCTACGCCTGCTACACCCACGGCCGGGTCCGCCCCGCCCGCGACGCCCGCACCGGTCGCTGGGCCCGCGACGCCTGCCGGGTCCGCCGCGCCCGCGACGCCTGGCAGGCCTTCCGCGCCTGCGTCCCCCGCCGGGCCCGCCGCGGCCGGAGCCGGACCCGCCGCATCCGCAGCCGGAGCCGCGGCCCCGGCGTCGCGCCTCGCGCCCGAGCCCGGCGTCATTCCCGCCTATCCGGCGGCCGAGCGCGCCGTCCGCGCCCTCGCCGAGGCCGTCCGCTACTCCCAGTGGCGCCGCCAGGCCGCCGACCCGGGACGCGTTCCGGAGTTCGACCGGATCGACGAGCCACGCGCCGCGGCCCTCGTCGACCGCGCCCTCGGCGCGCCCGGCGCCGACGAACGCGGCGTCACCCTCGGCGGTGCCGACACCAGAGAGCTCCTCGGCCGGTACGGCATCGAGGTCAGGCCCACGCTGCCCGCACCCAGCGCCGACGAGGCCGTACACGCTGCCGCCCGGCTCGGTTTCCCCGTCGCCCTCAAGACCACCGCGCCCCATCTCCGCCACCGCCCCGACCTCGGCGGCGTACGCCTCGACCTGGCCACCGAGGAACAGCTGCGCACCGCCTACGACGAGCTCACCGACACCCTCGGCAAGCCCGAGGAGCTCCAGCCGGTCGTCCAGGCGATGGTCCCGCGAGGCGTCGACACCGTCGTCCGCTCCGCGATCGACCCCGCCGTCGGCGCCGTCCTCTCCTTCGGGCTCGCCGGCGCCGCCTCCGAACTCCTCGGCGACATGTCCCACCGGCTCGTCCCCGCCACCGACCGCGACGCCGCCGAACTCGTCCGCTCCATCCGCACCGCCCCGCTCCTCTTCGGCTGGCGCGGCTCCGCCCCCGTCGACACCCCCGCCCTCGAGGAACTGCTGCTGCGGGTCTCCCGGCTGGTCGACGACCACCCCGAGGTCGTCGCCGTCTCCCTCGAACCCGTCGTCGTCGCCCCGCGCGGCCTCTCCGTCCTCGGCGCCACCGTCCGCCTCGCCCCGCCCCCGCCGCGCACGGACCTCGGCCCGCGCCGCCTCCCGAGCTACTGACCCCGCCCGTGACCGAGCCGACGAGCGCCGCGGGAGGGCCGGAGGGGGGCCCGCAGCCCCGTAGGATGGAGCCCATGGCGAAGACCGGTACGACGACCCAGGGGCTGCGCGCGGCGATCGAGCGCAGCGGCTACTACCCGGCCCTCGTGGCCGAGGCGGTGGAGTCCGCCGTCGGCGGCGAGGCCGTCACGTCGTACGTGGTCCACCAGGAGACGACCTTCGACGCGAACGAGGTCCGGCGCCACGTCACCGTCCTCGTCCTCACGGCCAACCGTTTCATCGTGAGCCACACCGACGAGCAGGCCGCCGACACCAGCTCCCCGACGCCGTACGCCACGACGTCCACCGAGTCCGTGAAGCTCGACCGGATCTCCTCGGTCGTCGTCAGCCGCGTCGTCTCCAACCCCGAGTCGTACACCCCGGGCACCCTGCCCCGCGAGGTCGTCCTCACCATCGGCTGGGGCGCCGTCTCCCGGATCGACCTGGAGCCGGCCGCCTGCGGCGACCCCAACTGCGACGCCGACCACGGTTACACCGGCAACTCCACCGCCGACGACCTCAGCCTCCGGGTCAGCGACGCCGGCGACGGCCCGGACACCGTCCGGCAGACCCTCGCCTTCGCCCAGGCGCTCTCCGAGGCCACCGCGACGACCCCGGCCGCCCGCTGATGGCCCAGCCCGCCGCCGTCGCCCAGGGCTGGCCGGACGAGCCGGTGCCGCTCGACCCCGCCACCGCACCGGTCCCCGCATACGGCAGCGGTTCCCTGGCAGACCTGCTGCCGACGCTCGTCGCCGGACAGGGAGTGCCCGGCTTCGAGCCGCGGATCACCGAGCTCGGCCCCGCCGACCGCAACTGCGTCTTCCTCATCGACGGGCTCGGCTGGGAGCAGATCAAGGCCCACCCGGACGAGGCGCCGTATCTGACCTCGCTGCTCGCCACCTCCCGGGGCGGCACCGGCCGCCCGCTCACCGCCGGCTTCCCCGCCACCACCGCGACCTCGCTCGCCTCCGTCGGCACCGGACAGTTCCCCGGCACCCACGGGCTGCCCGGCTACACCGTGCGGAACCCGGACACAGGCGAGCTGATGAACCAGCTCCGCTGGAAGCCCTGGACCTCGCCGCGCGTCTGGCAGCCGTACCCCACGGTCTTCCGGCTCGCCGACGAGGCAGGGATCCACACCGCGCAGGTCTCCTCCCCGGCGTTCCAGGACACCCCGCTCACCAAGATCGCGCTGAGCGGCGGCACCTTCCACGGCCGGCTCTCCGGCGAGGAGCGGATGGACGTCGCCGCCGAGCAGCTGGCCGCCGGCGACCGCTCCCTCGTCTACACGTACTACAGCGAGCTCGACGGCGCCGGACACCGCTTCGGCGTCGCATCCGACGCCTGGCGCGGCCAGCTGATGTTCGTCGACCGGCTGGTCCAGCGGCTCGCCGAGCAGCTCCCGCCCCGCGCGGCCCTCTACGTCACCGCCGACCACGGCATGGTCGACATCCCCTTCGACGAGGACCACCGGATCGACTTCGACGAGGACTGGGAGCTGCGCGCCGGCGTCGCCCTGCTCGGCGGCGAGGGCCGGGCCCGGCACGTCTACGCGGTCCCCGGCGCCGAGGCGGACGTCCTCACCTGCTGGCGGGAGGTCCTCGGTGACCGCTTCTGGGTCGCGAGCCGCGACGAGGCCATCGCGCTCGGCTGGTTCGGCGACCGGATCGACGAGCGGGTGTACGGACGCATCGGCGACGTGGTCGCCGCCGCCCAGGACGACCTCGCCATCACGGCCTCCGTCAACGAGCCGAACGAGTCCGCCATGGCGGGCATGCACGGCTCCATGACCGCGGCGGAGCAGCTCGTCCCCCTGCTCGAAGTACGCTCCTGAGGCGACGGGCCGCCGGGCCGGACGGGACCTCCTGGATGCACGCGCCGCGACCCGCCTCCCGCCCCACCTCCCGACCGGCCTCCGCCCCCTGCCTCCGTCTCCGTCTCCGTCACCGCCTCCGCCTCCCTGTCCGCCCCCTCCTCCCTCCTCCGACCCGAAAGGTCCTCGACCTCCCATGCCCGAGCTGGTGTTCTTCTCCGGAACGATGGACTGCGGAAAGAGCACCCTCGCTCTTCAGATCGAACACAACCGCTCCGCCCGCGGCCTCCAGGGCATGATCTTCACGCGGGACGACCGCGCGGGCGAGGGCAAGCTCTCCTCCCGGCTCGGCCTCGTCACCGACGCCGTCGAGGCCGCCGAGGGCTTCGACTTCTACGCGTACCTCGTCGCCCATCTGTCCAAGGGCGGCCGCTGCGACTACGTCATCGCCGACGAGGCGCAGTTCCTCGCGCCCGAGCAGATCGACCAGCTCGCCCGCGTCGTCGACGACCTGGAACTCGACGTCTTCGCCTTCGGCATCACCACCGACTTCCGCTCCAAGCTGTTCCCCGGCTCGCAGCGGCTCGTCGAGCTCGCGGACCGGGTCGAGGTGCTCCAGGTCGAGGCCCTGTGCTGGTGCGGCGCCCGCGCCACGCACAACGCGCGCACCGTGGGCGGCGAGATGGTCGTCGAGGGCGCGCAGGTCGTGGTCGGCGACGTCAACGCGGGCGACGAGGTCGGCTACGAGGTGCTGTGCCGGCGCCACCACCGGCGCCGCATGACCGCCGCCACCGCCCGTGCCGCGGCCCTGTCGCCGGACGTCCTGCCGGTCCCGGACGCGTCCTAGGCGCACGGGGTCGCGTCCCAGCCCGCTGCCCGCCCCGCCGACCGCCTGCGTACCTACCTGACTGCCAGGAGCGAGGAGCCAGGAACCAGCAACCGGCCGGTGAGTCCCCTCACTCCGTCACACCGTCTCCTCGCCCAAGGTCTCACCGACCGCCCGCGCGAAGGCATCGGCCTGAGGGGTCCCGTTCCCGCGGCGGAGGACCAGGCCGAGCAGGGAGTCGGAAAGGCCACGGACCGGGACGAACGCGAGGGAGCCGCGTCGGCCGTGGTAGTCGGCCGTCGAGCGGCAGAGCAGCATCGCTCCCTGGTCCGCAGCGGCGAGCGAGAGGCCCTCCTGGAGGGTGTTGACCAGGGGCCCGGCGGGGATCGGCAGGCCGCCCGGCGTCTCGCGGGGGGCCTGTGCCAGGCGCCAGTAAGCGGGTGCGGAGTCGTGGATGCCGATCAGCCGGCAGCCCGCCAGCTCCTCCGCCGAGACCGACTCCCGCCCTGCGAGGGGATGCCGGGCCGAGATCGCCAAGGTCTGCGGCTGCCGGGAGAACACCGGCCCGACGAGCAGGTCCTCCTCCGCCACCGGCAGCAGCACCGCCGCGCAGTCCACCTCTCTGCGGCGCACCGGCCCGAACGGATCGGACAACGCGATCTCCGCCACCTCGATCGCCCACCTCGGAAAGCGCGCCCCGAACAGCGCGATGGCCCGGGCCAGACCGTCGTCCACCGTCCCCTGGAACCCGATCCGCAGCACCCCGTCGTGGCCCCGGGCGGCCGCCCGGGCCTCGTCGACGGCTGCCCGCAGCGTTTCGTACGCCGGGCGCAGCGACGCCAGGAAGGACTCGCCCAGCGGCGTCAGAGCCACCCGGCGGCTCGTCCGCTCCACCAGCCGAGCGCCGATCCGGCCCTCCAGCGACCGGAGCAGCTGGCTGATGCGGCTCTGCGACACGTACAGCCGCTCGCCCGCCCGGCCGAAGTGCAGTTCCTCGGCGAGCACGAGGAAGGCCTCCAGCTCGCGGATCTCCAGACGGCTCATGCCTCCCCTCCCGTCGGGTGCCGCCCATCCGGATCGATGAGCCCCACTCATCGAAGCATGAGAGAACGGCCGTTGTTCCCGCAGGTCGCGGCCGGTTGGCTGAAGTCATGGCACAGACACAGGAAATCGCAGGTGTGGCCCCGGGCGTCCCCCGTCCTCGTCGTGGGGGCTGGCCCGCCGTGGCCGCCCTCGCCGGCGCGACGTTCACCGTGGTCACGGCCGAGATGCTGCCGGTGGGCCTGCTCACGCCCATCGGTGGAGCACTGCGCGTGACGGAAGGCACGGCCGGTCTGACCCTGACCGTCACGGGTCTCGTGGGTGCGGTGTCCGCACCGCTGCTCACCCCGGCCCTCGGCCGCTTCGACCGCCGCCCGGTGCTGTGCGGCCTGATGGCGGTGCTGATCGCCGGCAACCTGCTGGCCGCCTGGTCCCCGCACTTCGCGGTCATGGTGGCGGCCAGGGTCCTGGTCGGCATCGGCATGGGCGGAGTGTGGGCCTTCGGGGCCGGTCTCGCGGTACGACTGGTGCCGGGCACGTCCGTGGGCCCGGCGACCTCGCTGGTCTTCAGCGGCATCGCCGTGGCCTCGGTGATCGGCGTGCCGGCCGGCACGTACATCGGCGAACTCGCCGACTGGCGCACGGCGTTCCTCACCGTCGCCGGACTCGGGCTGGTGGTGCTGTCGGCCCTGGCGGTGCTGCTGCCGAAGCTGCCCGCCGAGCAGGAGATCGGGCTCGGCGGCGTGATGCGGCTCGTCGGCGACCCGCGGGTGGCCACCGGGCTCGGCGTGGTGGCGCTCCTGGTCACCGGGCACTTCGCCGCCTACACGTACGTACGGCTCGCCCTGGAGGAGATCTCCGGGGCGAGTGCGCCCGTGGTCGGCACGCTGCTGCTGGTGTACGGCGTCGCCGGCGTGCTCGGCAACTTCGCCGCGGGTGCGGGCGCTTCCCGCTGTCCGCGCGGAGTGCTCCTGGTGATCAGCCTGGTCCTGGCCGCGGCGGTCGGCCTGATGCCCCTGGCCGGCGGCTCGGTGGCCACGGCCACGGTATTGCTCGCGGTCTGGGGCCTGTCGTACGGCGGGGTCTCGGTGGCGGCCCAGACCTGGCTGCTCGTGGCGGCCCCCGGCGCCCGCGAGGCCGGGTCCGCACTCTTCGTCGGTGTGTTCAACGGCTCGATCGCGCTGGGGGCGCTCGTCGGAGGCCTCGCCGCGGACGGCTCCGGCATCGAGGCCGTCCTCTACCTGGGCGCGGCCCTCGCCGTCGGCGCCCTTGCGGTGGCGGCCCTGGGCCGCGCCCCGGGCGGCGGCCGTCGCTGACGCGGCGGACCCGCGGACCCGCCGCCGAGGCGGTCCGTCAGCCCGGTACGGCCCGGAAGCGGCGCCGGTACTCCATCGGCGTCGTGTCGAGCCTGCGCCGGAACGCCCGTATGAGCGTGTCCGTCGTGCCGAACCCGCAGGTGGTGGTGATGCGGTCGAGGGTCGCGTCCGTCGACTCCAGCAGGATGCGGGCCCGTTCGACGCGCGCCGACTCCACGTACGCGCTCGGCGTCGTACCGAGCTCCGACTTGAAGATGCGGGTCAGCTGACGCTCGCTCACGTGGGCGACCTCGGCCAGGTCCGCGAGCGTCAGCCGGGCGTCCAGATGGCGCGTGACGTAGTGGCGCAGGTCCTCCACCCGCCGGGTGGTGGAGACGGGCTCCAGCGGCACGCTGAACTGGCTCTGGCCGCTGGGCCGCTTCAGGTACATCACCAGCTGCCGGGCCACCCGCAGCGCCGTGTTCTCGCCGAAGTCGTCGGCGACGAGCGCGAGCGACAGGTCCAGGCAGGAGCTGATCCCGGCGCCCGTCCACACGTCGCCGTCGCGGATGAAGATCGGATCGGCGTCCACCTCCACCGCCGGGTGGTCGGCGGCCAGCTGTCCCGCCGTCGACCAGTGCGTGGTGACCCGCTTGCCGTCGAGCAGCCCGGCAGCGGCCAGGATGTGCGCGCCGACGCAGACGGAGGTGACCCGGCGGGTCCGCGCGGCCAGGGTCTTCACCCAGGTGACCACCTCCGGGTCGACGAGCGCCCGCACCCGCCGCTCGGCGTCCGTCTCGACCGAGCCGGGAACCATGAGGGTGTCGATCCTCCGGGCGGCCGCCTCCTCGAAGGTGATGTCGGGCAGGATACGGACGCCGGCCGAGGTGGTGACCGGTTCCTTCGACGCCGCGGCGAGGACGACCTCGTAGCCCGTCGGGTCGTCGATCTCACGGCGCAGCAGGGCGAAGACCTCCGGCGGTCCGGTGACGTCGAGCAGATCGACGCCCTCGAACAGGACGATGACGACGAGTCGGCCGACGGTGCTCATGACTCGGCATCGTACGGGCCGGTCGTACGGGTCGGTCGTACGGGCCCCGGCGTGCGCGCCCGGTCGTGCGCGCCCGGTCGTGCGCGCCCGGTCGTGCGCGTCCCGGCGTACGCGCCGTGCCTGCGCGCCCGGTCGGACGCTCCCCGCCGTACACGCCTCGCCGTACGCGCCCGGTCGGGGCACCGGCTGTTCACCTGAGGTGTGCCCGGGGACCTCCTTCCGATCGGCCGAAGGTCGCACGGCTCGGAGGTAATGCGTCTCTACGACGATCGGACCGCGTGGCGCCCGCAGGCCGGCACCGCGGGCCGAGCCGAACCGCCTCTGGAGGACGTGTGCCACCCGCAGCCGAGACCGAGTCCCGACCGTCCCGGCCTCGGCTCCGGGCGGCGGCCGGTGCGGCCCTGCTCACCGGCCTGCTGTTCTGCCTGGCCGGCCGGCTCGCCGGGAGCCATCCGCTCGGACCCCGGACCCGCAACATCGTCGACCTGGGCCAGCAGTACCTGCCGTACCACGTCTACTGGCGCAAGCTGCTCCTCGGCGACACCGACGGCGATCTCTTCCTCAACTGGTCCTCGGGCTTCGGCGCGAACTTCCTCGGCGACTTCGGCACGTATCTGAGCAGCCCGTTCGACCTGCTGGTGGTCCTCTTCCCGGCCGACCGCCCCGAACTCGCCCTGTACGTCATCACCGCGCTCAAGATCGCCACGGCGGGCGCGGCGATGGCGGCCCTGCTCCTCACCCTGCGGCGCGGCCCCTGGCCCGTCGCCGCGATCCTCGGCACCGCGTACGCGCTGTCCGGCTGGACCTTCAACTACGGCGCGAGCGTGCCGATGTGGCTCGACGGCCTGGTGGCCTTCCCGCTGCTCTGCATGGTGGGGGAGTGGGCCCGTAAGGGGCGCCGCCCGGTCCTCGGGCCGCTGGTCGTCGCCGTCGCGTGGTTCGCCAACTTCTACACCGCGTACATGGCCACCATCGGCGCCGCGGTCGTCCTCGTGCTCAGGCTGCTCACCACCGACGACACCGGCACGGCCACGGGCTCAGGTGCCGGCACCGCCCCGGGCACGGGTGCCGGTACGCGGCTCGGCACCGGCAGCGAGACCTGGGCCGAGGTCCCCGCCGGTGCGAACCGGCCCCGTCCGTCGCGCCCGCGGCTCCGTGCGCTGCTGCGGGCCGCCCGTACCGTCGCCATCGGCGTCGGACTCGCCGCCCCGCTCGTCCTCGTGATCTTGCTCGGCACCAAGACCGCCGACCCGACCCCGCCCACGCCCTTCGTCCCGGCCGCCTGGACCGACGTCCTCGCCCGCTTCCTGCCGGCCACGGCGAGCGTCGCCACGCCCGCCCTCTTCATCGGCACGCCCGCCCTGGCGCTGGCGCTGACCCTGCCCTTCAACACCGCGGTCGCCGCCCGCGTCCGCACCGGCTGGACCACGGCGATCGTGCTGGTCACCCTCTCCCTCCAGTGGGAGCCGACCCATCTGCTCTGGCACGCGGGCGCCTCGCCCAACGGCATCCCGTACCGCCAGACCTTCGTCCTCTGCGGGCTGCTGCTCATGGCCGCCTGGCTGTCCGTGGCGCGCGGCCTGCCCCGGCCCGCCGCGCTCCTCGGCGGCGCCGGACTGCTCGCCTTCATCGCGCGGGCCGCGAACGACAGCGCCGACATCGACCGCTGGACCTACCCGGCCGTCGCCGGCGCCGCCGTCCTCGCGCTCCTCGCCGCCGTGTTCGCCCTGGCCGCAGGCCTCGGAGCGAACGGCGGGCCGTCGCCGGCGCGGCCCGCCGGTCGGCTGCTGCCCGTCCTCGCCGTCGGCCTGCTGCTCGCCGCCCAGGCGGGCGAGACCCTGGTCACCGGCAAGCGCATAGAGGAGCAGCAGCTCGCCAAGGTCTCCTGGGCGCCGCGGATCGGTCCCTGGCACACCGACATGGCCGCCGCCGTCACCGAGAAGGACGCCTGGCCGCGCCACCGCACCGACCCCGGCGAGGTGCCCGGCGGCAACGACGTCCTCCTGGTCGGCGGCGAGGGCGCCGACTACTACAGCAGCCTCACCTCCGACACGTACTCCCGCACGCTCGCCGGGCTCGGCTTCGGTTACTACGCCAAGGGCCGCCACCCGGTCAGCCTCGACAGCCCGGTCACCGACGCGATCTTCTCCATCGGCACCCGGATGCGTTCCACCCCCGAGGGTCCGCTCGCGCTCGACCGGCTCCCCGAGGCCGCGATCACCGTCACCGACACACCCGTGCCGCCGCTCGTCACCGTGCACCCGCGCACGCCGGCGCCGCCGCGGGGCGCACCCGAGTCCGCCTTCACCCGCCAGGAGCGGATGCTCGGCCACCAGGTGTACGCGGTGCCGGCCGCCCCGGTCCGTACCGCCGCGCCCGACGGCACCGCCACCACCCTGACCGCAAGCTGCCCGGCCGGCTCCGAGGTCTGGTTCTGGGCGCCCGAGTACCAGGGCACGGCCGCCCTCGCCGACGGCCGCGGCGCTCCGGCCGTGGCGTACGCCGGAAAGCTCCCCTCCGTCCTCGCGCCCATGCAGCGGCTCGGCACCGTCCCGGCCTCCGGCACCGTGCGCGTCGACCTCCACCCGAAGGGCCGGGGGAAGGCCGAGGCCACGTCCACGGCGGCGGGCAAAGCCCAGGCGGCGCCCCCGCTCAAGCTCCCCGCCCGCCCCATCGGCTGCCTGCAGCAGCACCGGCTCGACACAGCGGTGCGGGCCCTGACCGCCGGTGGTGCGACCTCCGTCCGCACCACCGGCCACACGATCACCGCCGAGCTGCCCGCGGGCAGCACCGGCACCGCCGTCCTCGCCGTACCCCGGATCTCCGGCTGGCGCTGCGCCGCAGGCGACGCGCCCCTCGCGCCAGCGCGCAGCCGCCTCGGTCTGCTCGCCGTCCCGCTGGACGGCAGGGCCACCTCCGTGACCTGCTCGTTCCGGCCGCCCGGCCTGCGGCTCGGCGGAGCGGTCGGGGCGGCGGCGCTCCTCGCGCTGCTCGTGACCGCGCTGCTCCACCGCCGCCCTCGCGGGCGTGAACCCCACGGACGGGAAGAGTTCACCGTCCGTGCACACATGGCTCGTTCAACGGAGAAGACCTCCGTCTAGCCTGCCCGACCAGTACCGATAAGCGAGTTGGTGATCTCCGAGTGCCGAAACTGTCCGTCGTCGTGCCCTTCCACAATGTCGGGCCCTACGCCCCCGACACCCTGCGCAGTCTCGCCGACAACGCGGACGACGACACCGAGTTCCTGCTGGTCGACGACCACTCGACCGACGAGACGCCGGACCTCCTCGACCGCTGGAAGAGCCGCATCCCGCAGGCGACCGTGATCCGTCACGAGACCAACCTCGGCGTCGCCCAGGCGCGCAACACCGGAATCGACGCGGCCACCGGCGACTACATCACCTTCCTCGACGGCGACGACTGGTACGCCCCCGGACACCTCCGGGCCATGGTGACCGGAATCCACCGCCTGGGCTGCGACTTCGCGCGTACCGACCACGTCCTGTCCACCGCCCGCACCCGGCAGATCCGCTACGCGCCGGCGAAGGTGCGCGACGCCGTCATGGACCCCCGGGACGGCATCGCCCCGTCCAGCATGGTCACGATGGTCGACTACCCGTTCGTACCGTTCGGCGTCTACAGCGCCCGGCTCTTCGAGAACGGCGCCTCGCGCTTCGAGACGAAGCTGCGCACCGCCGAGGACCGGCTCTGGATCTGGCGGCTGCACCTCACCGCCACCAGCTACGCGGCGCTCTCGCTGCACGGCGTCTTCTACCGGCGCGGCGTCACCACCTCGCTGACGCAGATCACCGACAACCGGCAGCTGGACTTCATCCCGTCCTACGACCTGCTGCTCGACGAGGTGTCCCGGGACCGTGACGCCGACCGCTTCCTGCCGAAGGCCGTCCGGACCTACTGCGCGATGATCGCCTTCCACATGGCGAAGGCCGACCAGTACGAGCCGGCCGTGACGAAGCGGCTTCGCCGCGACGTCACCGACGCCCTGCGCCGGATGCCGCAGCAGGTGCTCGCCGAGACCCTCGCGACCATGGACACACCCCGCAGCACCCTGCTCCGCAGCCTGCGCGACACCGGAAAGGCAGCCTGACCATGCCGACGACCACGGGTGCCACGCCGAGCCCCCGGCCCGCCGCGGACCGGGTCCAGATCTTCCAGGTGTCCACGTTGTACGGGGCCGCGACCGTGGCCGCCGCGATCGACGCCGGCCAGTTCGGCGGTCCGGGCGACGCCCGGCGCGTCCTGCTCGTCTCGAACAACGCCGAGGTCCCCGAGACCGCCGTTCGCCTGGAGACGATGACCGGGTACGAGCGGATCGCGGCCCGCTTCGCCCAGGTCGTCGACTGGAACGAGGCCGTGCACCCGCACCACCCCAGCTCCTGGGCCCCGCGCCCGGAGGAGTCCCCGCTCTGGCAGCGGGTCTTCCGCACCGCCTGGGACCTCGGTACCGCGACCGTCGAGCTGGTCGTGGAGTCCATCCAGGTCAACCCGGCCAAGGCGCTCGCCGCGGTGTTCGCCGAGAGCTCCGTCCACGTCTACGCGGACGGCCTGATGAGCTACGGTCCCACCCGCGACGAGCTGCCCCAGTCCATCGCCTGCCGCATCCGCCGGGTCCTCCACCTCGACCTGGTGCCGGGCCTGCGGCCGCTGCTGCTCACCGAGTACGGCGTCGGCGCCGAGCTCGTCGCCGACGACGCCTTCCGCTCGGTGCTGCGGGAGATCGCCGAGGCCTCCCGGGACTCCGCGGAGAACACCGCGCTCGCCGCGGCGGCGGCCGCCGCGCCCACGGCGCTGCTGCTCGGCCAGTACCTCGCCGTCCTCGGGATCCTCACCGGCGAGGAGGAAGAGGAACTGCACGTGCGGATGCTGCGCGGCGCCGCCGCGGCGGGCCACCGATCCGTCGTCTTCAAGCCGCATCCGACGGCCCCGGCGAGCTACTCCACCGCGCTGCACGAGGAGGCCGCCCGTACCGGCGTCACCCTCACCGTCCTGGACGGTCCGCTGCTCGCCGAGACCTACTACGAACGCTGCCGCCCGCAGCTCGTCGTGGGCTGCTTCTCCACGGCCATGCTGACGGCCGCCGTCTACTACGGCGTTCCGGTCGCGCGGGTCGGCACCGACATGGTCCTCGCCCGGCTCACGCCGTACGAGAACAGCAACCGGGTCCCGCTCACGGTCGTCGGCCACGTGGTGCCGGACCTGGAGGGCGACACCGCGCCCGCCGTGCCCGGCGCCGCGCCGGAGAGCCTCGCCCCGCTGGTCCGCGCGGTCGGCTACTGCATGCGTCCCACCGCCCACCCGGCCCTGCGCGAGGAGACGGCCGGGTACATCGCGGAGCACGGCGGGGAGCCGGGCCTGGAGCTCCACTTCCCGGCGGAGCGCCTGGCGGAGCTGGAGCTGCGGGCGCTCGCGCGGGCGTAGCGGTCGCGCGACCGGGGCCTCGTCCAAACGCGTCGACCGGAATTCGCTCAGGAGGGGCGGTCGGCCGACCGTACGAGTGTGAAGACGGCGCCCTCCGGATCCGTCACCAGGGCGAGCCGGCCCGCCGTGCCCTCGCGGGGCGGCCGCAGGACCTGGCCGCCCAGCTCGCCGACCAGCCGGGCGGCGGCGTCCACGTCGTCCACCTCGAAGTACGTCATCCAGTGCGCCCCCCGGTCACGGGGCAGCGCCGAGCCCACGCCGTGGAGCGAGGCGACCGGGCGGCCGTCGAGGTGGAGGGTGAGGTAGTCGAAGTCGGCCGAGACGACCGGCTCGATCTCGTAGGCGAAGATCGTCCGGTAGAACTTGCCCACCGAGGCGGTCTCGTACGTCAGCAGTTCGTTCCAGACCGGTGTGCCGGCCGGTCCGGCCACCGCCGTGCCGTGGTGGGCGTCGGCCTGCCACACGCCGAAGACGGCGCCCGCCGGGTCCGAGCAGATCACCATGCGCCCCGCCTCGCCCGCGTCGAGCGGACCGACGGCGACCGTGCCTCCGCAGCAGCGGATGCTCTCCGCGGTCTCGTCGGCGTCGTCGGTGGCGAGATAGGGCGTCCAGGCGATCGGCAGATGTCGGTCCGGGGGCAGCTGGCCGATCCCGGCCACCTCCCGGCCGTCGAGCAGCGCGCGCACGTACGGGCCGAGCTGCTGGGGCCCCGGCACGAAGTCCCAGCCGAACAGCGCGGCGTAGAACTCGCACGTCGCGTCAAGTCCGTGCACCATCAGGCTCACCCAACAGGGTGTGCCGGGTGTACGCCGAGTGCCCTCGGTCATCCGTCACTCTTTTCTCGCCAGTGGCCGTACACCAGGGGCCGGCGGGGCCGGTGGGGCGTACGAGGCTTCCGGCCCGGGTCCTGCCCGCGCTGCACCCGCCATACACATGCGCCGGCGTCCGTCCCCCTCCCGATGGTTGCACCGGGGAGCGTGCCGCGCGCCCCGGACGATTCTCCGGCGGGTGCCGTTCTCAGGGGGCGGGCTGCGCGAGGATGGCACCCATGAAGCCCATCATCTCCGTAAGCGAACTCGTGAGCGAATCGACCGGGGCGAAGCCGCCGGTCCTCCTGGACGTCCGCTGGACCCTCGGCGGCCCGCCCGGACGGCCGGAGTACGAGGCCGGGCACATCCCCGGCGCCGTGTACGTCGACCTGGACGCCGAGCTCGCCGGCCCGCCCGGGACCGGCGGGCGCCACCCGCTGCCGGACGTGTCGGAGTTCGGTGCCGCGATGCGCCGTGCGGGTGTCTCGGCGGACACCCCGGTCGTCGTCTACGACGGCGGTCTCGGCTGGGGCGCGGCGCGCGCGTGGTGGCTGCTGCGGTGGGCGGGACACCCGGACGTCCGGGTCCTGGACGGTGGTCTCGCCGCGTGGACCGGCGAGCTGTCCAAGGACGTGCCGGAGCCCGCGCCGGGCGACTTCGAGCCGCGGCCGGGCGCGCTCGGGCTGCTCGACGCGGACGGTGCGGCGTCCCTGGCCCGCTCGGGTCTGCTGCTCGACGCGCGCGCCGGTGAGCGCTACCGCGGCGAGGTGGAGCCCATCGACCGGGTCGGGGGCCACATCCCGGGCGCGGTGTCGGCCCCGACGACGGAGAACGTGGGCCCTGACGGCCGCTTCCTGCCGCCGGAGGCGCTGGCGGCCCGCTTCACCGCGCTGGGCGCGACGCCGGACACGGACGTGGCCGTCTACTGCGGCTCGGGGGTGTCGGGCGCCCATGAGGTCCTCGCCCTCACCCTGGCCGGCTTCCCGGCGGCCCTCTACGCCGGCTCCTGGTCCGAATGGTCCTCGGACCCGTCCCGCCCGGTCGCCACGGGCCCGGACCCGCAGTAGCCGGACCACCGTTGGGGGGCGTTCGTCGCGCACGTCGGGACGGATGCCCACCACGGGGATGGGGCGGGCGAATGCCCGGCAGGGCGGCGCCGCCCTGGGGGCAGGTTGTCCGTACGAGTCGACCGCTGTCGGCCGGCCGGTGGGCCTGGCATGGCGCAGGCGCGCCACGACGGCGCGGGCCCACGAGCCCAGGCGCGCCGCGAAGGCGGTTCCGGACGAGCGCAGGCTCGCCGCGGCGTCAGTCCTGCTTCTTGCGGCGGGTGCCGAAGACGATTTCGTCCCAGCTCGGGACCGCCGCCCTCCGGCCCGGGCGGACGCCGTCCGCCTCGGCCTGGCGGTCCGTCGTGCCGATGAGGCGGTCGCGATGGCCCGAGACCGCGCGGGGCATCAGGACGTCCGCGTACGCGGAGCCGGCGCCCGCCGAGGCGGCCGGCGCGGGCGGCTCCTCCGCCTCGACCTCGTCGGAGGGCTCCGTGTCGGACGGCTCGGGCACCACCATGTCGCCGCGGAAGCTCGGCACCGCCTCCAGGAGGCTGGTCAGCGAGTCGCGCTCCTCCTCCGGCTCGGGAGCCGGCGCGGGCGTCCGCTCGATCTGGCGGTCGAGCGCGCGGTCCAGCGGCCGGTCCCGGGGCAGCCGGGCGATCCGCGGGACGAAGGGGAAGCTCGGCTCCGGCACCGCGGCGAGCGTGTCGTCGGTCTCGCCGATCAGCGCCCGCGCCTCGTCGTCGACGGCCTGGACGAGCCGCCGGGGCGGGTCGTACGTCCAGCTGGCGGTGTGCACCTCGCCCGCGACGCGGTAGACGAGCAGCACCTCCCAGGTGCCGTCGTCGCGGCGCCACGAGTCCCACTGCACGGTGTCCTTCTCGGCGCCGCGCAGCAGCAGCCGCTCCTGCACCGCCTCGCCGAGCTGGGGTCCGGTGTTCTCGCCCGGCCGGCGCACGGGGGTCTTGCGGGCCCGCTCCGCCATGAACGCGCGCTCCGCGAGGACGGGGCCCTCGAAGCGCCGTACCCGGTCGACGGGGATTCCGGCGAGCTGCGCGACCTCCTCCGCGGAGGCACCGGCACGTATCCGGGCCTGGATGTCGCGGGGGCGGAGGTGGCTCTCGACCTCGATCTCGATCTGGCCGAGCCGCGCACGGTCGTTGCGGACGGCGGCCCGCAGCCGCTCGTCGATCGGAAGTGTGTACTCCGTGTTGTCAGCAGCCTTCAGCACCAGTCGTGTGCCGTCGTTCGAGACGGCCACGACACGCAGTTCGGGCATGGGAACCTCCCGGGTGGTGCCTGCCGACGTCACGTGCGTCGCTGCTTCCGCTAGTCGAGTGTGGCCTGCCCGGGTGCAGCCTGCCACAACCCTGCCGAGTTGCCCGGCGTGTCGGGCATGGACCCTGGAACGCCGTTATGGCACGGTTACCTGATTGCGACGCAGAGTGACTGGCCGTCACGCTGTGTCGCGGGCTCCGTGCGGTGCCGCGGCGCCGCCGGTTCGAGTGCCACCTTCGGCCCCCTTCCGTCGATTCCGGACACCCGTGAGGGAATCCGGACCCAGGGCTCGCCACAGTACTCCATTCGGGCCACCTGGGTGGACCGGCGCGCCGCCCAACTTCTCGGGCGGTTCGGGAGTTGAGTCTCCGCTATGCCCTCGACCGCGTGTCCCTCTTCACAGAACCACCAGAAACGGAACTAATCCCGCCGCCCATTTGTCCCTTCCGGGTGCACGGTGGAACAGATGAACACGCTGGGAAGGGACATGCCCGAAGAGAAGAAGAAACGGTTCGACCTGAGCCTTCCTCAGGTCGTGGGCAGTGCGCTCGCGGCCGTCCTCGCCGCCAAGCTCGCCTCCACCCTCGGCGTCTACGGCACCATCCTCGGCGCCGGTGTGATCAGTGTCATCGCCACCTGCGGCGGCCCGGTCCTCCAGCACGTCCTCAAGCGCACCGGCGAGCAGATGCGCGAGGCCACCACGGCCGCCAGGCCGAAAGCGCGTCAGGCCCCGGCGCAGGCCCCGGCGTCGTACAGCGAGGCGTTCGGCGAGCCCACCACCCACGGCACCCGGGTCCGCGGCTGGAAGCGCTCCGCCCTCGGCGCCGCCGTGGTCTTCCTGGTCGCCATGGGCGGCATCACCGCGTACGAGCTGACCTCCGGTCAGGACCTCGGCGGCACCAAGGGCGCCACGACCTTCGGCTCCGCCGTCCGCGGCGAGGGCAGCGGCGGGAGCGGGCAGCGGCCTTCCACGGGCGGAACGCCGTCCTCGACGCCCGACCCCGGGAGCGGCGGGGAGGAGCGGCCGGGCGCCGGCGAAACGCCGATGCCGACGCCGGACCGTACTCCCGGTTCGGGGACGCCGACCCCGGGTCCGACGCCCTCGACGTCGACCGAGCCCGCCGACGGCGGCTCGACCCCGCCGACCGCGCCGACCGCGCCGCCCGCGACGCCGCCCGCCACCCCGTCGACGGCTCCGTCCACCGCCCAGGCGCCCGCCGGCGACGGAGCCGAGTGACCGTCAGTCGCCCAGGACCCGGCGCAGGTAGTCGTTGGCGAAGCGCCGGTCCGGGTCGAGCCGGTCGCGCAGCGCCGTGAACTCGGCGAAGCGCGGATAGGCCTTCTCGAAGTAGGCGGCGTCCCGGGTGTGCACCTTGCCCCAGTGCGGGCGCCCGGCGTGCGCCGTCATGATGCGCTCCACCGCGGTGAAGTAGCCGCGGTGGGGCGTGCCCTTGTAGAGGTGCACGGCGATGTACGCGGACTCCCGGTCCGAGGCCGTGGACAGCGCGATGTCGTCCGCCGGCGCCGTACGCACCTCCACCGGGAAACTCACCTTCAGTGGTGAGCGTTCGATCATCGCCTTCAGCTCGCGCAGCGCCGGCACCGCCGCCTCACGCGGCAGCGCGTACTCCATCTCCAGGAAGCGGACCCGGCGCGGCGAGGTGTAGACCTTGTACGGGATGTCCGTGTACGTACGGGCGGACAGCGCCCGGCTGGAGACCTTCGCGAGCGCCGGGATGACCGGCGGCACCGCCCGGCCCAGCGAACAGGCCAGCTGGAAGATCCCGTTGGACAGCAGCTCGTCCTCGACCCAGCCGCTCACCCTGCCCACCGGGGCCGCGGGGCCCGCGCTGCGGTTGTTGCGCTTGGTGTTGCAGTTGTAGGTGTGCGGGAACCAGTAGAACTCGAAGTGCTCGTTCTCCGCGTGCAGCGCGTCGAACTCCGAGGTCACCCGGTCGAAGGACATCGGCTCCTCGCGCGCGGCGAGCAGGAACAGCGGCTCCACGGCGAAGGTGACGGCGGTGACCACGCCGAGCGCGCCGAGACCGATCCGGGCGGCGGCGAAGACCTCGGGGTTCTCCGTCTTCGAGCAGGTCATCAGGCGGCCGTCGGCGGTGACCAGTTCGAGCGCGCGGATCTGGGCGGCGATGGAGGCCGAGTCGCGGCCGGTGCCGTGCGTGCCCGTGGAGGTGGCCCCGGCGACCGTCTGCTCCATGATGTCGCCCATGTTCGTGAGCGACAGGCCCTCCCGGGCCAGCGCCACGTTGAGCCGCTTCAGCGGGGTGCCGGACTCGACGGTCACGGTCATCGCCTCGCGGTCGATCCGGCGGATGCCGGTGAGCAGTCCGGGCCGGATGAGGACGCCGTCGGTGGCGGCGATCGAGGTGAAGGAGTGGCCGGTGCCGACCGTCTTCACCCGCAGGCCGTCCTCGGCGGCCCGGCGCACGGCGTCGGCGACCTCCTCGGCCGAGGCGGGGCTCACCTCCCGTACGGGGCGGGAGGTGACGTTCCCGGCCCAGTTACGCCACGTGCTGCTGGCCGTCCCGGTGTTCCCCCACCGCTGCGGCTGCGTCGTCGACCTGCTCAAGCTGCCCCTCCCGCGTCGGCGCCGGCGTGCGCAGCCGGCGGTGGCCCAGGAGTGCCACGGCGACCGCGAGCGCGCCCGAGACGACGGGCACCACGTACGCCGCTTCCGCCCCGGACGCGTCGACCACCCAGCCGGCGGCCGAGGAGCCGAGCGCCACACCGACGGCGAGCCCGGTCCCTGTCCAGGTCATGCCCTCGGTCAGCTTGGTGCGCGGTACGTGCGCTTCGACGAGGGCCATCGTGGTCACCATCGTCGGCGCGATGGACAGGCCCGCGACAAAGAGCGCCACGGCCAGCAACGGCAGGTTCCCGGCCAGTAGGAGGGGGATCATACTCACGGCCATCGCGCACACGCCGACGAGCCAGCGGACCGACGGCTGCCCCTTCACCCGGAGCAGCCCGAAGACCGCGCCGGCCACACCGGAGCCCAGCGCGTAGACGGCCAGAACCAGACTTGCCGCCGACTTGTGCCCCTGCTCCTCGGCGAAGGCGACGGTCACGACGTCCACCGAGCCGAAGATGGCGCCGGTGGCGACGAAGGCGAGCGCCAGGACCTGCAGGCCGGGGGAGCGCAGCGCGGAGCCGCCCGAGTGCGCCTCGCGCGGGTGCGGGGCCGGCTCGGTGGCGCGCTGCGCGGTCAGCCAGAAGACGCCGACGGCGAGGAAGACGCCGGCCAGCAGCGGCCCGGCCTCGGGGAACCAGGTGGTCGACAGGCCGATCGAGAGGATCGGCCCGAAGATGAAGCACACCTCGTCGACGATCGACTCCCACGAGTAGGCGGTGTGCAGCCGCTGTGCCTCGCCCTGGTAGATGTCCGCCCAGCGGGCCCGGGTCATCGCGCCGAGGCTCGGCACCGTGCCGACGCAGGCGGTGAACACGAACAGGGTCCAGTCCGGGGCCCCGAACTTCACGCACAGCAGCAGTCCGGCCGCCGCTGACAGCGAGAACAGCGTGGCCGGGCGGAGCACCCGGCGCTGGCCGTAGCGGTCGACGAGCCGGGAGATCTGCGGGCCGAGCACGGCGGCCGACATGGCGAGCGCGGCGGACAGCGCGCCCGCGAGCCCGTAACGCCCCGTGACCTGCGAAATCATGGTCACGATGCCGATGCCCATCATGGACAGCGGCATCCGGCCGACGAAGCCGGCGAGCGAGAAGGATCTGGTTCCGGGGGCCGCGAAGATCGCGCGATAGGGACTGGACAAGGAGATCTCCGGGCTCGGGCGAGGCATGCAGACCGCACGTGTCCGCGCCGTCCGCGCAAGCACGTGTAATTAATAGCTAAAGCCTACGGCGTTGAACTGGTTCGGTCACTCACTTTTTTCGGTCGGGCCGAGCCCACGGCTGTCAGCGCCGGGTGGGAGGATCGGTGCCATGTCCGACGAGCTCGATCCCGCCCCGTACGACGCCCTGCTGCTGCTCTCCTTCGGTGGCCCGGAGGGCCCGGACGACGTGGTCCCGTTCCTGGAGAACGTGACCCGCGGCCGCGGCATCCCCAAGGAACGGCTGAAGGAAGTGGGCCGGCACTACTTCCTCTTCGGCGGCGTCAGCCCCATCAACGGCCAGAACCGCGCCCTGCTGGACGCCCTGCGCGCGGACTTCGCCGAGACCGGCCTCGACCTGCCGGTCTACTGGGGAAACCGGAACTGGGCGCCCTACCTGACCGACACCCTCCGCGAGATGATCACCGACGGCCGCCGCCACATCGCCGTCCTCGCCACCAGCGCCTACGCCTCCTACTCCGGCTGCCGCCAGTACCGGGAGAACCTGGCGGACTCGCTCGCCGAGCTGGAGGCGGAAGGGCTGCCGCTGCCCCGCGTCGACAAGCTCCGGCACTACTTCAACCACCCCGGATTCGTCCGCCCCATGGTCGAGGGCGTCCTCGCCTCGCTCGCCGAGCTCGACGAGTCCGTGCGGGCCAAGGCCCACCTCGCCTTCACCACCCACTCCATCCCGGACTCCGCCGCCGACACCTCCGGCCCCGTCGCCGACCACGGACAGGGCGGCGCCTACGTGAAGCAGCACCTCGACGTGGCCCGGCTGATCGTCGACGCCGTCCGCGAGGAGACCGGCGTGGAGCACCCCTGGCGGCTCGTCTACCAGTCCCGCAGCGGCGCCCCGCACATCCCGTGGCTGGAGCCCGACATCTGCGACCACCTGGAGGAGCTGCACGCCGCCGGGGCCCCCGCCGCCGTCATGGTCCCCATCGGCTTCGTCTCGGACCACATGGAGGTCCTGTACGACCTCGACACCGAGGCCACCGCCAAGGCCGCCGAACTGGGACTCCCGGTGCGGCGCTCGGCGACCGTCGGAGCCGACCCGCGGTTCGCCGCCGCCGTCCGCGAGCTCCTCCTGGAGCGCGCCGCGACCGAGCGCGGACAGCGCGTCGAGCGCTGCGCCCTCGGCGCCCTCGGGCCCTCCCACGACCTGTGCCCGATCGGCTGCTGCCCCGCCCGCGCGGAGCGCCCGGCGGCGGCCGGCGCCGACAGCCCGTACGCGTAAGGAGACCCCGGCGTGACCGACACCCTGCTGTCCGAACTGCTCGACCTGGCCCTCGAGGCCGGGCGCCGGGCGGGCGCCCTGCTGCGCGACGGGCGCCCGGACGACCTGACCGTGGCCAGGACCAAGACCAGCGCCGTCGACGTGGTCACCGAGATGGACATCGCCGCCGAGAAGCTGATCACCGGCTTCCTCGCCGAGCACCGGCCGCACGACGGCTTCCTCGGCGAGGAGGGTGCCGCCACTCCCGGCACCAGCGGGATCCGCTGGGTCGTCGACCCGCTGGACGGCACCGTGAACTATCTCTACGGCCTGCCGACGTGGGCCGTCTCCATCGCCGCCGAGCGGGACGGGGAGACCGTCGTCGGCGTCGTCGAGGTGCCGCTGCGCGGCGAGACCTTCCACGCCGTCCTCGGCGGCGGCGCGTGGCTCGGCGAGCGGCGCCTCGCCGTCCGGCCCTCGCCGGCGCTCGACCAGGCCCTGGTCGCCACCGGCTTCGGCTACCTCCAGGCCCGCCGGGCCCGCCAGGCCGAGATCGTCCGTCAGCTGCTGCCGCGCGTCCGCGACATCCGCCGCGGCGGCTCGGCTGCCATCGACCTCTGCGACGTCGCCGCCGGCCGCGTCGACGCGTACTACGAGCGTGGACTCAACCCCTGGGACCTCGCCGCCGGCGTGCTCGTCGCCCGCGAGGCGGGCGCCCTGACCGGCGGCCGCCCCGGGGAACCTGCCTCGGGCGAACTGGCCCTGGCGGCCTCACCAGGCCTCTTCGGCACCCTCCAGGAGTTCCTGGAGGAGTCGGAGGCCTGGAGCGACTGAGCGGGCCGTGAGAGGCCTCCTCGGGCACGAGGACGGACAAGGGCGGGCCCCCGGAGCCGATGGCTCCGG